>JAODNL010000555.1 GCA_025465405.1 Pseudonocardiales bacterium
ACGCAATGACCCCAGTTCGTTGCTGCGCGCCGCCGCGGGCGCGGCGACCATGTTCTTCTGCTACTTCGCGCTGGCATTCGCCTACCCGAAGGGGATGGGATTCGGCGACGTCAAGCTGGCCGGCGTCATCGGCGCGGTACTCGGATTCCTGTCCTACCCCGCGCTGATCGTCGGGGCGTTCGCCGCCTTCGTGATCGGCGGATTTGCCGGAGCCCTGGCCATCGTCTCCGGACGTGGCTCGGGCAAGACCGCGCTGCCGTTCGGTCCATTCATGATCGGCGGCGCGCTGCTCGCGCTGTTTGCCAGCGCCGTACTCAGCACCGGTTACACCAGATTGGTTTTCCGAGCATGAGCTCGCAGACCCCCCGTCCCGGGTTGGAGAAGTCATGAAGCACCGCCAAGTCGGCCTGAGCAAGGTCGGCCTGATCAACCCCGACGGGCATGCGATCGGGCTGGACATCGGCGCCACCTCGGTCCGGGCAGCGATCCTCGCACCCGGCACGCTCGAGGGTCGTCCCTCCGTCACGGTCCACGGTCTGGGAAAGATGGAACTGCCGCCCGGAGCAGTCGTCAACGGAATCGTCAGCGACCAGGCCGCCTTGACCGCCGCGCTGAAGCACCTGTGGCAGGTCCATAAGTTCGAGTGCCGAAACGTCATCCTCGGCATCGCGAGCCAGCAGGTGCTCGTTCGCGACATGCAGATGCCGAAGCTGACGCCTCAGCAGCGCGCGAAGGCATTGCCCTTCCAGGCCCGCGAAATCGTCGCGTTGCCGATGGATCAGGTGATCCTCGATTTCACCCCGCTCGGCGAACCCGACCCGGAAAGCGAGATGCAGTCCGGGCTTCTCATCGCGACGCCTCGTCAACCGGTAATCGCAGCGGTGCAGGCGGTGGAGCGAGCGGGCCTGAAGGTGGCCCGCGTCGACCTGTCGTCGTTTGCCGCGCTCCGTGCGATCGCCGACGAACACCTCTCGGTCGAGGCCGTGGTCGACCTCGGCGCGCATATGACGACGATCGTCGTTCACAACCAAGGCATCCCGAAGCTGGTCCGCACGGTGTGCCGGGGCGGACAGGAACTGACCGAGCAGCTGGCCGACCGCATCGGCATGAGCCCGCTCGACGCCGAAGCGGCCAAGCGCGACGTGGGACTCGAGGGCTCGGGTGAGGTGTCACGCGTGCTGGACGAGGCGCTACGCCCGCTCATGTCGGAGATCCGTACCTCCATCGGCTATTTCCGGTCGATGAACGACGGCGCGGTTCTGGAGCGGATCTCACTCACCGGTGGCGGCGCGACCCTGCGCGGCCTTCCCGAGGCACTGACGACGCAGCTCGGTGTTACTACCCGGGTCATGGATGCGATGCAGCACATCCGCAACCGGCACGCCTCGAAGCACGTCCGTGCCGAACTGGACGAGCCGTGGACCAGCGCAGTGTCCATCGGCCTGGCGATGGGAGCAGCAGCATGACCGCCGTCATGACCCGGGCCGACCAGCAGCTGTGGAACACCATGCCCGGCTGGGGCATCGTTGCGGACCTGACGCCGCCCGAGCTCGTCGCCATTCGACGGCTCAGAGTATTGCGCAAGCTGATCGTGGTCGGTCTTGCCGCAGTCGTGGTGCTGTGCGCCGGTGGCTACGTACTAGCCATGACGAAACACTCCGCGGCCGCGAGCGCCGTGGGCGATGCCAACGCGCGCACAACCCAGCTGCAGGCCGAGGCCAACAAGTACTCGCGCGTCACGCGGATCCAGGGCAGCATCACCCAGATCCAGGGCAAGGTTGCGACGCTGATGAAGACGGATGTGAACCTGCCTGAGCTGCTGGGCAAGATCCGCGCCGACCTCCCCGGCAGTATGGCGATCTCGCAGCTGACGCTCACGCTCACGAAGGTGCCGGGATCCAACGCGGCTGGCTCAGTCCTCGACACATCCGGCCACATCAAGATCGGGAGTGTCACGATGTCCGGCTCGGGCCGCACGCTCGACGATCTGCCCGCGTATGTGGATCACCTGAACCAGATTCCGGGGCTGAGCAACGTGGTTCCCGGATCGAACACAGCGGGCGCACGCAGCACGCAGTTCAGCCTCACGTTCGACTTGACCGATCAGCTGTACAGCCACCGCTACGACGTCTCGACCGCCGGAGGCAAGTGATGGCGTCTCTTCAGGACCGAAAAGTGTGGCTCGCCGGAGGTCTGCTTGCGGCGGCCCTGGTCGCGGCAGCCAGTTGGTTGTTCGTGATCAGCCCGGAGCTGTCATCGGCGTCGTCGTTACGCAGCCAGGCGCAGAACACGGAGCTAAACAACGTCATGCTGCAGGCGAAGGCCGCCAAACTCCGGGAGCAGAGCAAGGGTATCGACGTGCTGTCCTCGAAGCTCTCGGATGCGCTCAGCGCGCTGCCCGCGACCAGTGACCTGTCGACGTTCACCCGCCAGGTCAATCGGCAGGCGACGCAGAATCAAGTGCAGTTGACCAGTGTCGCGGTCGGAACCGCATCGAGTGCTACGGCGAACGGCGCTGCCACCACGCCCGCCGCGAACGCCACCCCCGGCCAACTCGTCGCCATTCCGGTGACCCTCATCTCGACAGGCAGCCTGCGCCACCAGCTCGATTTCCTGAAGGCGGTGCAGGCGGTTGGCCCACGCCGTGTGCTGGTCACGTCCACCCAGATCGCACCGGGAGCCGGCGCCGTGGTCAGCTCGATCGATGGTTCGGCGTCGATCACTATCCAGCTGTCGGCGTTCGTCGCACCTCAGACCCAGCGGCAACTGACGCAACTCCAGAAGCTGCTCAGCGGCAACTAGCTCCAGACCAATGACTCGATCGCAGCTCGCCCTTCGCCTTGCCGGCCGTGCTCGCACGGCCGACGAGGACGGATTCGTGCTGCTCGAGTCGATCATCGCGATCAGCCTGATCACCGTCATCATGAGTGCGCGGGGCGTGTTTTTCATGAACACTGTCGCGTCAGCCGGCCACCAGCGCACCCGAGCCACCGGCATCCAGGTCGCAGACTCGATCGTCGAGAACCTGCGCAGCCACGACAGCTCGAGCCTGGTGTCCGGACGTGACGCGAGCAGCGTCACCACCCAGTTCGCCTCGTCGCAGGCGACGGCGGCGCCTATCCAGGCCGCGCTCACCTCGATGGACCAGGCCGTCGACGCCAACGCGAGCACCGGCGCCGGATCAAGTGCCTTCGTGCCGACCACGGGGAAGCCGCAAACGCAGGGGACTGTCACCTACACGGTCAACCAGTACCTCGGGTGGTGTTACATCCCGACCAGCGGCTCGAGCACCAACTGCGTCAAGAGCAGCCAGATCGCGAATGGGGCTTCGAAGATCACCTATCTGCGGGCCG
>JAODNL010000582.1 GCA_025465405.1 Pseudonocardiales bacterium
CGAGCACCATGAACGGCGCCTCGAGCGGGTAGGTCACGCCGTCGACGGTGACCTGCCGCTCCTCCATGCACTCCAGGAGCGCGGCCTGGGTCTTTGGCGACGCGCGGTTGATCTCGTCGCCGACGACGATGTTCGCGAAAACCGGTCCCGGCTTGAATTCGAAGTCGCGTTCCTCGGAGTTGTAGACACTCACGCCGGTGATGTCACTGGGCAGCAGGTCCGGCGTGAACTGCACCCGGCGTACGGAGCAATCGATCGAGCGGGCCAGCGCCTTCGCGAATTTGGTCTTTCCGACGCCCGGCACGTCCTCGATCAGCAGGTGTCCTTCGGCCAGCAACACCGCCAGGCCGAGGCGGACCTCGTTGTGCTTGCCTTCGATGACCTGCTCGATGTTCGCCCCGATCCGGCCCGCGACCTCGCGCACAGCTGGCGATGTGAGGGCCGTGGGCGCCTCTACCGGCAGCGCGGCGTGAGCCTCGCCGATCCGCCGAACTGTGCGGTCGAGATCGTCCACCGGTGTCGTCCTCCGCCGTCGATGCGTGCCACGTCGCCCGCGTCCCGCATCCGAGTATCCCCGACGCGAGTGACCGAGAGGTACCGGTGGCTGCGCCCCGACTCGCGGGCCGCGCTGGTGATCAATCGGCGCGCCATCCCTCGGTTGGCCTCGATCGTGGCACGAAGTGGGGTATGGTGGGGATCAGTGGGGAAGAGCTCGCTGCACGTCCCTGATCTGGTCCGGAGGTGGCGCCGATGTTTCTCGGCACGCACACTCCGCGCCTGGACGACAAGGGGCGGCTGGCTCTCCCGGCGCGGTTTCGACCAGAGCTGGAGGGCGGGCTGGTGATCTGCAAGGGACAGGACCGCTGCTTGTTCGTCTTCTCCGTCACCGAGTTCTCCCGGTTCACCGACGCGCTGCGCAGCGCGCCGGTCACCGACCGCCGGGTGCGTGACTACGGCCGCGTGCTGTTCGCGAGCGCGTCGCACGAGACGCCCGACACCCAGGGCCGGATCACGGTGCCGGCGCAGCTTCGGCAGTACGCGGGCCTGACCAAGGATTGCGTCGTGATCGGCGCCAACGCCCGCATCGAGGTCTGGGACGCCGAGGCCTGGCAGACCTACCTGGCCGGCACCGAGCAGGCGTTCGCCGACATTGCCGAGGAGGTGCTGCCCGGCGTGTTGTAAGCGGACCGACGTTCGGGTCCGGCCTCCTCCCGTCCACCACCTGGCGCACTTCCCCGGCGCCAGGCGGGACGGGCGGGGACCAGATCGAGCGTCACGCGACCGCCCGACTCCAGCCCCGTCGACCGCCCCGTACCGACCAGACCCGAGGACGCAGCGCTATGGATGCACGGGACGAGACGCCCCCGACCGCGTCGTCGGCTGCGCACGTCCCGGTCCTTCTCGAGCGGGTGCTGGCGCTGCTGGCACCGGCGCTGGCGGACAAGCCGGCGGTTGTAGTCGACGCGACCCTCGGTCTGGGAGGGCACGCGGAGGCGCTGCTTGGCACTCATCCCCAGCTGACCCTCGTCGGCTTGGACCGTGACCCGGCCGCGCTGGCCCGCAGCCAGGAGCGGCTCGGGCGTTTCGGCGAGCGGATCCACCTGGTGCACGCCGTCTATGACCGGATGCCGGAGGTGCTCGCATCGCTGGGCGTAGCGGGTGTCGACGGCGTGCTCTTCGACCTCGGTGTCTCGTCCATGCAGCTCGACGTCGCCCAGCGTGGTTTCGCCTACGCGCAGGACGCGCCGCTGGACATGCGGATGGACCAGGAGGCCGAGCTGACCGCCGAGACCGTCGTCAACACCTACCCGGTCCCGGAGCTGGCCCGGGTGCTGCGCGAGTACGGCGAGGAGCGGTTCGCGCTGCGGATCGCACAGGCAATCGATCGCACCCGCCGGGTGGCCCCGCTGCGATCGACCGCGGAACTGGCCGAGCTGGTGCGTGACGCGATTCCCGCGGCGACGCGTCGGCACGGGGGCCACCCAGCCAAACGGACCTTCCAGGCGCTGCGCATCGAAGTGAACGGCGAGCTGGAAGCGCTGCGGGCGGCCGTTCCAGCGGCCCTGTCCGAGCTGCGGGTCGGCGGGCGGCTCCTCGCGCTGTCCTATCACTCGTTGGAGGACCGGATCGTGAAACGGGCGCTCGCCGAGCTGGCAACCGACACCACACCGCCCGGACTGCCGGTTCCGCTCACCGAGCACGGACCTCAGCTGAGGCTGCTGGTGCGGGGCAGCGAGTCTGCCTCGGCCGCAGAGACTGCGGCGAATCCCCGTGCCGCTTCGGTCCGGCTGCGTGCCGCCGAACGGATCAGGGAGGCGGTGTGAGCCAGCGGCTCGGATCGCGTCGTCCTGCGCATGCGCCGCGAGTGCCGTTCGCGCTGCTCGTGGTCGGCCTGATCGTGGGTGGCCTGTGCGCGTTGCTCGCGTTGAACACAGCGTCTGCGGCCAACGAGCTCAGCCGGCACGATCTGGCAACACGCGATGCGGCCATCGCGGCGCAGGTGCAGCAGCTGCGTAACGAGGTCGCGGCCAGCGCCGCGCCGGGGTCGCTCGGTAGCGCTGCGGCTGCTCTCGGCATGGTCGCCGCCGGCAACCCGGCGTTCCTGAAGATCGGCACGGACGGCAAGGTTCGGGTACTTGGCAGCGCCGCGCCGGCTAGCGCGCCGCCGGTTCCAGCGGCGCCGACGCCCACCCGGAAGCCGACGCCGAGTAAGGCGCCGAAGAGCGCGGAGGCCAGCAAGTCCGCGAAAGCCACCGGGCACGCGGGCACCGCGACGACGAAACGGCACCCCAGCACGCCGACCCCGACCCCTACGCCGACGGTGACGATTCCGGGAGGGCAGCGATGAGCGACGAGCGCCGGCGGCGGCGTCCGCAGCCACCGAACGGACGCCGCGTTCCGCAGCGTGGCGCCGGCCCGGTACCACCGCGCTCGGCACGGGCCGTCCCACCCCGCGCTGTT
>JAODNL010000359.1 GCA_025465405.1 Pseudonocardiales bacterium
CTGCGGTAGTCCTCGAAGCGGTAGTGCGTGCCCTCGTGGCTGAAGGGCTCGCCGGAGGTCCAGCACGGCGGAGGATGCCGAGGTACTCGTCGGTGCGGGCGTAGCGCTCGTCCTTGCTCAGGTAGTCGCCGTCGCGGCGCTGCTCCGGATCGTGGCCGCCGGTGATGATGTGGACCGCGACGCGGCCTTGCGAGAACTGGTCAAGCGTCGCGAAGATGCGCGCCGCGACGGTCGGTGCGATGAAGCCGGGGCGGTGCGCGATCAGGAACTTCAATCGTTCGGTATGCGCGGCGGCGTACGCGGCCACCTGGTTGGGATCCGGCGACGACGACCCGAGGGCTACGAGGATGCGGTCGAAACCGGCGTCCTCGTGGGCGCGCGCGAATCGCCGCACGTACTCGCGGTCGACCGTCGGCCCGCTGGCTGCTCGTGTCTCGGACTGGTCTTGGGTGCTGATCATGCCTACGAACTCGACTGACATTGCGGTGCCTCTCTACGGGTGGGTGACGTGCTCGGCACGCCAGGTGTCGTGGTGGTGGCAGGCGACGCGCCGCCCTGGTCGGACCTCGAGCAGCGGCGGGCGGCGCCGACACGAGTCGGTGGCGAAGCGGCACCGCGACGCGAACACGCAGCCGTCGACGGCGGCGTCCACCTGCTCGGGGCGCGACACGACGCGCAACTGGCGGGCGTCCAGGCTGCGGTGGATGACGTTCGGCGCCGAGGCGACGAGCAGGCCGGTGTACGGGTGCGCGGGGCGGCTGAACACCTCTCCGATTGAGCCGTCCTCGACGACCTGACCGCGATACAGCACGAGGACGCGGTCGGCGATGCCCGCGAGCGAGCTGAGGTCGTGCGCGATGACAATGATCGCGATGTCAAGGGTGGTGCGCAGCTCGTCCAGCAACCGAAGGATCTTGTTGCGGTTGGACGCGTCCAATGCGCTGACGGGTTCGTCGCAGATCAGCAGTCGCGGCTCGAGCACGATCGCCCGCGCGATCGCGACGCGTTGCCGCTGGCCGCCGGAGATCTCGGCCGGGCGCCGAGTCAGCAGCTCGTCGTCGAGCCCGACGCGGCGCAGCGCCTGCGAGACCCGTCTCGCGATCTCGTCTCGGCCCAGACGTCCCTGCGCAACCAGCCCTTCGGCCACGATCCGGTCCACCGTGAAATCCGGGTCGAGCGAGCGCAGCGGATCCTGAAAGACGTACTGCACGTGGCCGCTGCGCCGCAGCTGCCGGCGTCGGGTAGCACGCGTGCCGGAGATCACCCGGGCGTCCAGACGGACCGCACCCACCGCCGGGTCGACCAGCCCGACGATCGTCCGCGCAAGCGTGGTCTTGCCCGAACCCGTCTCGCCGATGACCCCGACGATCTCCCCGGCGTGTACGTCCAGGCTGACCGCATCGAGGATCCTCGTCGAGCGGTGTCCGCGGCCGAGATAGACGTCGACCGCCTCGACCGCCAGCACCGGTTCCTCGCTGGCTTGCGCGCCGCCGCTCACGCGGACTCCTTCTGCCAGGCGTCGCTCTGGACGAGGTCGATCTCCTCGATACGCGCGCACCGCACGTCGTGCTGGTCACCGATCCCGACGAGCTCGATCGCCTCGGACCGGCATTCGTCGGCGGCGTATGCGCAGCGAGCCGCGAACCGGCAGCCGGCAATCCGCTCGCCGACCGAGGGCGGTTGCCCGGGAATCACCTCGAGCTCGCGGCGGCGGTAATCGCCGAGCGAGGCCACTCGCAGCATCGCCTGCGTGTAGGGATGCCGCGGGCGGCGCAAAATCTCTTCGACGGGTCCGGTCTCGACGACCTCGCCCGCGTAGAAGACGACGACGTGGTCGCAGAGCTCCGCGATCACACCGAGGTCGTGCGACACGAACAGGATTCCGAGACCACGTTCGTCGCGCAGCCGCCGCAGCAGCTCGATGATCTCGGCCTGCACGGTGACGTCGAGCGCGGTCGTCGCTTCGTCGGCCACGAGCAGCTCCGGATCCCCCGCGATCGCGATCGCGATGAGGACCCGCTGCAGCATGCCTCCGGAGAGCTCACCGGGGATCTGGCGGTAGACGTGTTCCGCCCCGCGTAGCCCGACCAGTGTCAGTAGCTCGAGCGCACGTACGCGCGCCGCCCGGCGGCCGAGCCCCGTGGCGGCGCGCACCGCCTCGGTCAGCTGCCGTCCGACCGGCACGGACGGGTTGAGGTACGAGCCCGGGTCCTGGAAGACGGCCCCCACTCGGCGCCCATGGATGGCTCGCCACTGCCGCGGGTCCAGGCCGGAGACGTCCGTACCGCCGAAGGAGATCGTGCCGCTCTCGACGCGGCAGCCGCGGTCCAGGATGCCCAGCGCGGCGCGGCAGGTCAGCGTCTTGCCGCTGCCGGATTCGCCCACCAGCCCCACCGACGAACCGCGGCGTACCTGCAGCGATACGCCGCGGACGGCCTGGATCGTCCCGTCCTGCACGCTTATCGCGACGTCCGCCAGGTCCAGCACCGGACGCGTCTCAAGCGGCGGGGTGTTCGTCGACACGGTCGACCTCCTGATCGGTGATCGCCCCGGCGCGGACGACGGGCGGGCCGCTGGTGCCGATCGTGTCGCGTAGCGCGTCGGCAAGGATGTTGAGCGACCCGGCCGTGAGCATGATCAACGCGGCGGGCGCGAGCGGCGCCCACGGCAACTGGGACAGGAAGTTGAGGTCGCTGGAAAGCACGCCACCCCACGTGGGAGCAGGCGGCACCACGCCGATGCCGAGAAACGTCAGGGACGAGACGGTCAGCAGCGCGCCGGCGAGTGCCGTCGCCGCGGTGACGAGCACGGTCGGAAGCACCTTGCCGACGACGTGCGTGCCGACCACCCGCACGCGCGAGACACCGAACAGCCGGGCCGCATCGACGTAGGGCTCCTGCGCGTACTGCAGAGCGGCCGCCCGCGTCACGCGGAAGAAGTACGGCGAGATCAAGAATCCGACCGCCAACATAACGGGCGTCATGCGGTTGCCGAGCACCGCCGTGAACGCGATCGCGAATACCAATGTAGGCAGCGTCATGATCGCGTCCGTCAGCCGATTCGCGATGAAGTCGAACCACCGGCCGAAGAACACGCTGGCCAGACCCGGCAGCGCGCCGACCACGAGAGCGGCCGCAACTGCCTCGACGGCCGTGAGCACGGAAAGCCGCGAACCGGCCACCAGCCGGCTGAGCACGTCGCGGCCGAGGTAATCGGTACCGAGCCAGTGCGCGCCGCTCGGTCCCTGCAGCAGACGGGCGACGTCCTGGTGCAGCGGATCCTGCGGCGCGATCGAGCTACCGAACACGACGAGCACGGCGATACCGAGCAGGATCACCAGTGCGATCTGCGCGGAGCGGATGCGCAGCACCCGCCGCAGGACGCCTGACCTCATGCCGTCACCGCTCCAGCCCGCGGCCGCAGCTTGCCCAGCCCGGCGTTGACGACAAGGTTCGCCAGGATGACGATCACGCTCGTCACCAGCAGAACCCCTTGCACGACCGGGATGTCTCGCTGCTCGGCGCTGGAGACGGCCAGCTGTCCCAGGCCTGGCAGGGAGAAGACCGTCTCCGTCACCACCGCGCCACCGATCAGGAACGGCACCTGCGCGCCGAGCACGGTAAGCGCCGGGCCGGCCGCGTTGCGCAGGGCATGCCCGAACAGCACGCGGGACGGGTGCAGGCCACGTACCACCGCTCCGGTCACGTAGTTCTGCCGCAGCTCGTGCACGAGTGCCGTCCGCAGCTGGCGCGCGACGCCGACAGCCGGCTCCAGGCTGATCGCGATAGCCGGCAGCAGCATGTGCTGCAGCCACCGCTGCGGATCGGTCGTCGGCCCGACGTATCCCGACGACGGCGCGACGTGCAGCTTCGTCGCGAACACGACGACGAGCCCCACCCCGATGACGAAGGCCGGGACCGAGGTGAAGACCGCCGAAATCGCCGTGATGCCGCGGTCGATCCAACTGCCCTGACGCACCGCCGCGAGCACCCCCGCCGCGCCGCCGAGTATGACCGCGAACACGAGCGCTAGGAGGGTGAGCGACAGGTCCACGGGAAACCGTTGGCCGATGCTTTGCGTCACGGGAATGCCGGTGAAATAGGAGTGGCCCAGATCGCCGTGCAGCACGCGCCCGAGCCAGTGCACGAACTGGACGAGAAACGGCTTGTCCAGACCGAACTGGTGATCCATCCGCTTGATGTCGGCCGGGGTCGCAGTGTCCCCCAACACCGCGGCCGCCGGATTGCTGTTCGACAGCGCACCCAGCCCATAGGTGATGAAGGTGCTCAGGAGAACGACCGGCACGAAGATCGTGAACAACCGAGAGGAACTCGAGACGATGCGCATCGCGGGCAACCTCAGCCTGAGACCCGGACGCCCTCGAACCGCTGCGCCACGAGGTTGTACGGAAGGCCGGTGACCTTCGAGCTCGTGGCGAGCAGTCTCGGGTAGGCGTAGAGCCAGATGTGCGGGCTCAGCGGCTGCTGCACCGCCTTGGCCACGACCGACTGCAGCGTGCTGG
>JAODNL010000063.1 GCA_025465405.1 Pseudonocardiales bacterium
CTCGGCTCGAAGATCGCGGTCACGACGATCTATCCCGGTTACATCCGCTCGGAGATGAACGAGCGAGCGGCGCGGAAGACGCCGCTGATGGCCGACACCAGGACGGGTGTCCGGGCCATGGTTCGCGCGATCGAGCGTGAGCCCGCCGAGGCGAAGGTGCCGCCGTGGCCCTGGGCCCCGCTGTCTTTGGTGTTGCGGCACGCGCCGCTGCGGATCATCCGCAAGTTCGCCTGAGATCGGTCGTCGCTCTGGCAATCCGGTGAGCCGTGGGTGGCGCGCGCCGCGGCGTCTCGATAGACAGGGGGGATGTCGCGCATTCGAATGATCCGCACCGGCAAGGCACCTGTCCGGACCGCGCTGCGTGCGGTCGAGGCGCGCGTCCGGCCTGACTTCCGCCGGGCGGTGGCGTTCGGCGTGCTGGCCTTCGTCCTCGACGGTGTCGCGCACGGTATCGGGGGTGTGCACGCCGCGAGCCTGAATGTCCGCGTGATCGCCTACGCCTGTGCCGCAGCGTTCGTCATCTTCGGCGTTATGGCAACGCGCAGCGCGGCGAGCGAAATCACGAGGGTGAGCGAGGCTCGGGCCGGCGCCGCCGCCGCCACTTCGCTGCGCGTGGCCTGCCTGCTGATCGGTTACCTGACCGTGCTGCTCGTCGGGCTCGACCTGTTCGCGGTGCCGGTCGGGCAGCTGCTTGTCGGCGGCGCTGTGACCGGAATCATCCTCGGCATCGCCGCGCAGCAGATGCTGGGCAACCTTTTCGCTGGTCTGGTGCTGCTGTTCTCCCGGCCCTACATCCCCGGCGAACGCATCCGGGTGCACTCGGGCGCGTTGGGTGGACCGTTCGACGGCACGGTCACGACGGTGGGCCTGCTGTACACGACGCTCGCGACCGCCGAGGGGCGGATCAACATTCCGAACAGCGGCCTGCTGGGCGCGGCGGTCGGGCCGATTCCGATTGCACCGACGGCCGGGGCCCAGGCAGTCGCCGAGTCCGCAGTCGACCGCTGCGACGTGGCGGACGAGTTCGCCCCCATCCGCTGAGTCGAAGGGGCCAGCGCCCAGAACTCCTGTCCAGGTCAAAAACAAGCAAGCGTCATTGATTTGTTCTCCGGTGCGTGTCAGGCTCGAGGACGTGGCCGACCTGACCGCCGTCCTCGCCGACCTCACCGCGGAATGCGACGAGCTCGACGCCGTGGTCGCGACGCTGCCCGAAGCCGACTGGTCGCGTCCGACACCCGCACCGGGCTGGACCATCGCACATCAGATCGCCCACCTGGCCTGGACCGACAACGTCGCGACGCTCTCGGTGACCGACCCCGGTGCGTTCCAGGCCGAGCTGTGGCGGGCACTCACCGACGTAGCCGGCTTTGTCGACCGGGCCGCCGCGGAGCGCGTCGCCCAGCCGGTCGCCGAGCTGCATTCGAGCTGGCGGGCCGGTCAGGCGGCGCTCGTCACCGCGCTCGCACACGTGCCTGACGGCACGAAGCTGTCCTGGTTCGGACCACCGATGAGCGCCGCGTCGATGGCCACGGCCCGAATCATGGAGACGTGGGCGCACGGCCAGGACGTCGTCGACGCGCTCGGCATCACACGGCTGCCCACCGCTCGGCTGCGCAACGTCGCGCACCTCGGGGTTCGTACCCGCGACTTCGCGTTCCTCCTGCGCGAGCGGCCGGTGCCGGCTGACGCGTTTCGCGTCGAACTGAGTGCACCCGACGGGTCGCCGTGGACCTGGGGGCCGGAAGGGGCGGCGCAGCGCGTCAGCGGTCCGGCTCTCGATTTCTGCCTGCTCGTCAGTCAGCGGCGCCATCGTGCTGATCTGGCTGTGCGCGCCGAGGGGCCGGAAGCCGACGAGTGGCTGAACATCGCGCAGACCTTCGCCGGGCCTCCGGGCGACGGCCGCTCGCCCGCCGAGATCAGCGCATGACCGCGCCGCTTCGAATCGGTAACGCCTCCGGCTTCTACGGCGACCGCGTGTCGGCGATGCGCGAGATGCTCACCGGCGGGCAGCTCGACGTGCTCACCGGCGACTATCTCGCCGAGCTCACGATGCTGATCCTCGCCCGGGATCGGCTCAAGGATCCCTCGCTCGGCTACGCCAGGACATTCCTGCGCCAGCTTGAGACATCGCTCGGCGAGGCCGTCGACCGCGGAGTCACGATCGTCGCCAACGCGGGCGGCCTCAACCCGGCCGGGCTCGCGGCGGCCGTCCGCGCGCTCGCCGGCCGCCTGGGCCTCGCCGTGGCCGTCGCTCACGTCGAAGGTGACGATCTCCGTGAGCGGGCAACGGAACTCGGGCTCGGCGAACCGCTCGCGGCGAATGCCTATCTCGGGGCATGGGGCATCGCCGAGTGCATCCGTGCCGGAGCCGACGTCGTCGTGACCGGGCGCGTCACCGACGCCTCACTCGTCGTCGGTCCGGCGGCGGCGCACTTCGGCTGGTCGCGTACCGACTTCGACGCGCTCGCCGGTGCAGTGGTGGCTGGGCACGTCATCGAGTGCGGCGCGCAGGCCACGGGCGGCAACTACTCGCTGTTCCAGGACGAGATCGAGGATCTTCGCCGGCCCGGTTTCCCGATCGCCGAGGTGTCTGCCGACGGGTCGTGCGTGATCACGAAGCACCCCGGAACCGGCGGTGCCGTCACGGTCGGCACGGTGACTGCACAGCTGCTGTACGAGATCGGTGCGCCGCGCTACGCCGGCCCCGACGTCACCGCGCGCTTCGACACGATCGACGTTCGGCAGATCGGTCCGGACCGGGTGCGGATCAGCGGCGTGATCGGCGAGCCGCCCCCGCCCACCCTCAAGGTCGGTCTGAACACCATCGGTGGATTTCGCAACGAGGTCACGTTCGTCCTCACCGGTAACCACATCGAGGCGAAGGCGGCGTTGGTTCGCGAGCAGCTCTCCGAACTCGACGCGACGTGGACGCTGGCGCGCACAGACCACTCCGATTCCGGCGTACAGGAGGAGGCCGCGGCGCTATTGCATTGCGTCGTGCGCGGACCGGATCCGAAGAAGGTCGGCCGCGAGTTCTCCAGCGCCGCAATCGAATTGGCGCTGTCGAGCTACCCCGGCTTCCACGTCACGGCGCCGCCCGCCGATGCCATTCCATACGGCGTCTTCTCGGCGGCATACGTCGACCCTGCGCATGTACTGCACGTCGCGGTGCTGCCGGACAGTTCGCGCGTGGACATCGCTCCGGCCGAGAAAATCCTTGCGCTACAAGGCCTTCCCGAGCCCTCGTTGCCGCCGCCACCGGACGGTCCCACGACGCGTCTTCCGCTCGGGCGCTTCGCCGGGACCCGCAGCGGCGACAAGGGCGGTGACGCCAACGTCGGCGTATGGGCACCCACCCACGACCGGTGGGCATGGCTGGTCAACCTGCTCTCCGTCGAGGCGTTCCAGTCCCTGCTGCCCGAGACGCAACCGCTTCGCGTGACTCGCCACGTGCTGCCCAACCTGCGCGCGGTGAACTTCGTCGTCGAAGGCCTGCTCGGCGAGGGCGTCGCGTCCAACATGCGCCACGACCCGCAGGCGAAAGCACTCGGCGAATGGCTCGGCTCGCGCGAGGTCGAGGTGCCGGCGGTGCTCCTATGAACGCGTTCGACACGTCCGAGCGACTCGCTCTGCGCGAGACGGTCCGCAAGTTCATGACCGCCGACGTGCTGCCCCACCTGGACGGATGGGAACGAGCGGGCGAGTTGCCGCGGTCGCTGCACAAGCGGGCCGCCGCGCTCGGCCTCATCGGGCTGACCTATCCGCGGTCCGCCGGCGGCGGTGGTGGCGACGCGATCGACGGCATCGTCCTCTGCGAGGAATTGCACTACGCGGGTGGATCCGGCGGACTGTTCGCCGGCCTGTTCACGTCCGGCATCGCCCTGCCTCACATCGTCAATGCCGCCGATCCTCAACAGATCGAGCGCTGGGTGCGTCCGACGATCGACGGCGACAAGATCGCATCGTTGGCGATCACCGAGCCCGACGGCGGCTCCGACGTTGCCGGCATTCGCACGACCGCCAAGCGCGACGGCGACGATCTCGTCATCAACGGCGCGAAGACCTTCATCACCTCGGGAGTGCGAGCTGATTTCGTTGTGGCCGCGGTGCGCACCGGTGACGCGGGCGCGCACGGAATCTCACTCGTCGTCGTCGATAAGGGGACGCCTGGCTTCACCGTCTCGCGCAAGCTCGAGAAGATGGGCTGGCTCTGCTCCGACACCGCCGAGCTGTCCTTCGTCGATGTCCGGGTACCGATCACCAACCTCGTCGGTGTCGAGAACACCGGCTTCGTCCAGATCGCCCAGAACTTCGTCAGCGAACGAATCGGCCTTGCGGCACAAGCATATTCGAGCGCGCAGCGCTGCCTCGACCTGACCGTCCAGTGGTGCCGCATGCGAGAGACGTTCGGGCGGCCGCTGATAAGCCGACAGACCGTGCAACACACGCTCGCCGAGATGGCGCGTCGCATCGAAGTCGCCCGCGTGTACACACGGTCGGTCGCGGTTCGCGCGGCTGCCGGCCGGGACGACCTCGTCAAAGAAGCCTGCTTCGCGAAGAACACCGCCGTCGCGGCCGGCATGTGGGTGGTCGACCGGGCCGTCCAGTTGCATGGCGGGATGGGGTACATGCGCGAGTCCGAGGTCGAGCGGCAGTACCGTGACATGCGCATTCTCGGCATCGGCGGTGGCACCGATGAGATCCTCACCGCCCTGTCCGCCAAGCTGCTCGGGTACACGTCATGACTGTCCTCACGTCGGCGCTCGACACGACCTCCGCGGACTACGCGGCCAACCGCGACGCCATGCTGGCCAAGCTGGCCGAACTGGACACGGAGCAGGCGAAGGCGGTTGCCGGCGGTGGCGAGAAGTATGTCGCGCGGCACCATCAGCGCGGCAAGTTGCTCGCCCGCGAGCGCGTCGAGCTGCTGCTCGATCCAGGGGCACCGTTCCTGGAGCTGTCGGCCCTGGCGGCGTGGGGCTCCGACTTCCCGGTCGGTGCCAGCATCGTCAGCGGAATCGGGGCCGTGAGCGGTGTCGAATGCGTGATCACCGCGAGCGATCCGACGGTTCGCGGTGGGGCGAGCAACCCGTGGACGCTGCGCAAGATCCTGCGCGCCAACGAGATCGCGCTGCAGAACCGGCTGCCACTGATCGGGCTGGTCGAGTCCGGCGGTGCGGATCTGCCGACGCAGAAGGAGATTTTCATCCCGGGCGGCCAGATGTTCCGTGATCTCACGCGCCTGTCCGCCGCCGGCATCCCGACGATCGCGCTGGTGTTCGGCAACTCGACGGCCGGCGGCGCGTACATCCCTGGCCTGTCCGACTACGTGGTGATGGTCAAGGAGCGGGCAAAGGTCTTTCTCGCCGGGCCGCCCCTGGTCAAGATGGCCACCGGCGAGGAGTCCGACGACGAGTCGCTAGGCGGCGCCGAGATGCACGCCCGGCAGTCCGGACTGGCGGATTACTTCGCGCTCGACGAGCGGGACGCGATCCGGATCGGGCGGCAGATCGTCGGACGGCTGAACTGGCGCAAGCTCGGGCCGACGCCGAAGCCAGCTCCCGTACCGCCACGCTACGGCGAGGACGATCTGCTCGGTCTCGTCCCCGCGGACCTCCGAGTGCCGTTCGATCCGCGCGAGGTGATCGCCCGCGTCGTCGACGGGTCGGAGTTCGACGAGTTCAAGCCGCTCTACGGCTCGTCACTCGTTACCGGCTGGGCTGATCTGCACGGCTATCCGATCGGCATTCTGGCCAACGCCCGCGGCGTGCTCTTCAGCGAGGAGGCGCAGAAGGCCGCGCAGTTCATCCAGCTCGCCAACCGCGCCGACACTCCGCTGCTGTTCCTGCAGAACACCACCGGATACATGGTCGGCACGGAGTACGAGCAGGCCGGCATCATCAAGCACGGCGCCCTGATGATCAACGCGGTGTCGAACTCGACCGTGCCGCACCTGACCGTGACGATGGGGGCGTCCTACGGCGCCGGCAACTACGGCATGTGCGGCCGCGCCTACGGACCGCGGTTGCTGTTCACCTGGCCCAACGCGAAGTCCGCGGTCATGGGCCCCGCCCAACTGGCCGGCGTGCTGTCGATCGTCGCGCGCCAGTCTGCCGAGGCGCGCGGGCTGGCGTACGACGATGACGCCGACACCCAGATGCGCCAGTACGTCCAGTCACAGATCGAGGCCGAGTCGCTGGCGCCGTTCTTGTCCGGGCGCCTGTACGACGACGGCATCATCGACCCGCGCGACACCCGTACGGTTCTCGGCATCGCGCTCTCGGCCATCCACAACGCACCGGTGAAGGGCGCCGACGGCTACGGGGTGTTCCGGCTATGAGCAACGGGAGGTGGGCGTGATCGCGTGCGTGCTCGTCGCGAATCGCGGCGAGATTGCGCGCCGGGTGTTCCGCACCTGCCGCGGTCTCGGCATCGCCACGGTTGCCGTCTACTCCGACGCGGACGCGTCGTCGCCTTACGTCGACGAGGCCGACGTGGCCGTGCACCTGCCCGGCAACACGCCGGCGCAGACCTACCTGCGGGGTGAGCTGCTGGTCGAGGCCGCCCGCAGCGCGGGCGCTGACGCCGTGCATCCCGGCTACGGCTTCCTGTCCGAGAGCGGCGCGTTCGCCCGAGCCGTTCTCGGCGCCGGCCTCACCTGGATCGGCCCGTCCCCGGACGCCGTCGACGCGATGGGTTCGAAGCTCGAGGCCAAGCGGCTGATGGCCGCGGCGGGCGTGCCGGTACTCGACGAACTGCAGCCGGACGCGATCACCGAGGCCGACCTGCCCGTGCTGATCAAAGCATCGGCCGGCGGCGGCGGACGCGGCATGCGGATCGTCCGAAGCCTCGCCGACCTGTCCGGGGAGGCCGAGGCGGCCCGTGCCGAGGCGGCCAGTGCGTTCGGCGACCCGACCGTCTTCTGCGAGCCGTACCTCGTTACCGGCCGCCACATCGAAGTGCAGGTCATGGCTGACCCGCACGGCACGGTATGGGCGGTCGACGAGCGCGAATGCTCCATCCAGCGACGGCACCAGAAAGTCATCGAGGAGACGCCGTCCCCACTCGTCGAGCGGATCGACGGGATGCGCGATCGACTGTTCGACGCGGCCCGCGCGGCAGCCAAGGCGATCGGTTACACCGGCGCCGGCACCGTCGAGTTCCTGGCCGACGAGACCGGCCGGTTCTTCTTCCTGGAGATGAACACCAGGCTCCAGGTCGAGCACCCGGTCACCGAGTGCACGACGGGTCTGGACCTGGTCGCGCTGCAGCTCCACATTGCCGAAGGCGACCGACTCGCGGCAGAACCCCCGATGTCACAAGGACATTCCATCGAGGCTCGCCTGTACGCCGAGGATCCGGCCACGCAGTGGCAGCCGCAGAGCGGCACGCTGCACCGGTTCCACGTCCCCGACGTCGGCGCGGAATTCACCGTGCCCCCGGGACCGAGCGGGATCCGCTTGGACAGCGGCGTCCGCGACGCGTCAGTCGTCGGTATCCACTACGATCCGATGCTCGCCAAGGTGATCAGTTGGGCCCCGACGCGCCTGCACGCGGCGCGGGCACTTTCCGCGGCGCTGGCCAGCTCGACGATCCACGGCGTCACCACAAACCGCGATCTGCTTGTGAACGTCTTGCGGCACAAGGCATTCCTCGCCGGCGAGACGGATACCGCGTTCTTCGACCGGCACGGACTCATCGAGCTCGCGACCCCGGCGGATCTCGATCGTGCCGAGCCCGTGTCGGCCCTGGCCGCCGCTCTTGCCATCGACGCCGCGGCCCGTCTCGACGCCCCGGTACTGCGCGGCGTGCCGAGCGGCTGGCGCAACGTGGTGAGCCAGCCGCAGCGCATCGACCTCGATGGGCCGAGCGGCACCCACCACATCGCGTACCGATTCACCCGCGCGGGACTTGTCGCCGACGGCCACGACGATGTCGAGCTCATCGAGTCGACGCCGCGGCGCGTCGTGCTCGACCAGGCCGGGGTGCGGCGCGCGTTCGCGATCGCGCGCTACGCCGGCGCGCCCGGGCACGTCTACGTCGACTCCGCTCTTGGCGCGATTCACTTCGTCGCCGTGGAACGCTTCCCGGACCCGGCCGAGCACGTCGCGCCCGGATCGCTCCTGGCACCTATGCCGGGATCGGTCGTCCGCGTCGCGGCGGCGGTCGGCGACGCGGTCAGCGCCGGGCAGCCGATCGTCTGGCTGGAGGCCATGAAGATGCAACATCAGATCAACGCCCCGGTCGATGGCCTGCTCGCCGAGCTGCCGGTGCGCGAGGGCCAGCAGGTCGACGTCGGCACCGTGCTCGCCGTCGTCAGCACACTCGAGGAGAGCGAATGAACTTCACCGAGACCGCGGAGCAAGCGGCGCTGCGCAAGGCGGTCGGGGAACTCGGCGCCCGCTACGGCCATGAGTACATGCGCCGGAAGGTGGCCGCGGGCGAGCACACCGACGAGCTGTGGCTCGAGGCCGGCAAGCTCGGCTTCCTGGGCCTGAACCTGCCGGAGCGCTACGGCGGTGGCGGCGCCGGAATGTACGAGCTGTCGCTCGCGCAGGAGGAGCTCGCGGCACAAGGTTGTGGCCAGCTCATGATGGTGGTGACACCGGCGATATGCGGCACCGTGATCGCCCGGTTCGGCACCGACGAGCAGAAGCAGCGGTGGTTGCCGGGCATTGCCGACGGCACCACGATCATGGCCTTCGCCATCACCGAGCCGGACGCCGGCTCGAACTCTCACAAGATCACCACCACCGGACGCCGCGACGGCTCGGGCTGGCGGCTCTCCGGCCGCAAGGTGTTCATCTCCGGAGTCGACCGGGCGGCCGCGGTCCTCGTCGTCGGCCGTACCGAGGACGCGAAGACCGGCCGGCTCAAGCCCGTCCTGTTCATCGTGCCGACCGACGCCCCGGGCTTCGACTACCAGCCGATCGCGATGGATCTGGCCATGCCGGACAAGCAGTTCATGCTGTACCTCGACGAGGTCGCGCTGGCGGCGGACGCGCTCGTGGGCGACGAGGACGCGGCGCTGGCACAGCTGTTCGCAGGTCTCAACCCGGAACGGATCATGGCCTCCGCGCTGTCGGTCGGCACCGGCCGCTACGCCCTCGACAAGGCCGTGAAGTACGCGAACGAACGAGCGGTCTGGGGCGCGCCGATCGGCTCGCACCAGGGACTGTCGCACCCGCTCGCCCAGGCGAAGGTCGAGGTCGAACTGGCCAAGCTGATGATGCAGAAGGCCGCGGCGCTCTACGACGCCGGCGACGACATGGGCGCGGGCGAGTCGGCGAACATGGCCAAGTACGCCGCGGCGGAGGCCGCCATGCACGCGGTGGACCAGGCTGTCCAGACGCTCGGCGGCAACGGGTTCGCCAGCGAGTACGGTCTGGGCACGCTGCTGGCGACCGCGCGGGTCGGGCGGGTCGCCCCGGTCAGCCGCGAGATGATCCTCAACTTCGTCGCCCAATTCAGCCTCGGACTGCCGAAATCCTACTAACTCGTCCCGTGGTCAACGGCAGTCGCCATCGCAGCCAAAATTTGCTGCTGATCAACGAAGGAGACCTGAGCACATGAGCGAGCTGGTTCACTATGCGGTCGACCGCGCGATAGCGACGGTCACGCTCGACTCGCCGCAGAACCGCAACGCCCTGTCCGCGCAGCTGGTCGACGAGGTCTCGGCGCATCTGGCCGGTGCCGCGGCCGATGCGGGCGTGCGGGCAGTGCTGCTCACCCATACCGGGACGACGTTCTGTGCCGGCGCCGACCTCAAGGAGTCAGCCGCCGAGGGCGGCCCGGCGCGGGGCACGCTGCGATTGATCGGGCTGCTCCGCGCGATCGTCGAGCTGCCCAAACCGGTCGTCGCCCGCCTTGACGGGCACGTCCGCGCCGGCGGCGTCGGCGTTGTCGGCGCCTGCGATATCGCGGTGGCGGGACCGGGCTCGTCGTTCGCCTTCACCGAGGTTCGTCTGGGTCTCGCGCCGGCGATCATCTCGCTGACCACTCTCGGGCGGATGACCGAGCGCGGCGCCAGCCGCTACACCCTCACCGGCGAGACGTTCGACGCCGCGGCCGCCGCCGAGTGCGGGCTGATCACGACCGCCGCGTCGGACGTCGCCGCCGAGACCGAGGCGATCTGTGACGCGCTGCGAGCCTGCTCGCCGCAGGGACTTGCCGAGACCAAGCCGCTGACCACTCGGACGACGCTGGCCGCATTCGCCGAGCGCGCCGACGAGGTGCAGGCCCAGTCCGCCCGACTGTTCGCCTCCGCCGAGGCGCGTGAGGGTATGCGGGCGTTCCTCGAGAAGCGTCCACCTGCCTGGGTGCTGCCGTGACGACCGCGCGGCGGCAATGACGACGACCGCCGAGCGGCGCGGGCCGCAGCAGGACCGCAGCCGGGCCACCCGGGCGCGCCTGCTGGAGGCCGCGATCACCTGCCTCGCCGAACTGGGCTGGACGGCCAGCACGGTCGCGGTGGTGGCCGAGCGCGCCGGCGTGTCGCGCGGCGCGGCACAACACCACTTCCCGACGCGGGAGGCGCTGTTCACCGCCGCGCTCGAGCACGTCAGCGAAGTGCGAGCCGAGGAGCTGCGCCACGAACTCGGGCGGCTGCCCGGCCGCGAGCCGGACACCGCCGCCGTGGTCGAGCTCGTGTTCGGCTTGTTCAGCGGGACGCTGTTTCGCGCCGCTCTCGCGCTGTGGGTTGCGGCCGCCGCGGAGCCTCAGCTGCGGGAGCAGATCGTGCCGCTCGAGGCCCGCATCGGGCGGGAGATCCACCGGATCGTTGTGGAGTTGCTGGGCGTCGACGAGCAGGTACCGGGTGTCCGCGAGACGGTACAGGCCACACTCGACCTGGCCCGCGGATTGGGGCTGGCCAACCTGCTCACCGACGACGGCCGGCGCCGGGAGCGCATCGCGGCGCAGTGGGCCCGGATCCTGGACACCACCTTGGCGCCAGAGCGCTAGTGCCGGGAGCGCTAGTGGGGGGTGCCCTCCCGCGCGAGGATCCGCGCCAGCGTGTCGTCGTCGCCGTCGCGTGCGTCGCGGCGACGCCGGCCGCCACCGTTCGGCGGC
Source organism: Pseudonocardiales bacterium (assembly GCA_025465405.1). Taxonomy (GTDB): domain Bacteria; phylum Actinomycetota; class Actinomycetes; order Mycobacteriales; family Jatrophihabitantaceae; genus RYN-117. The sequence continues at coordinate 11,071 of JAODNL010000063.1, forward strand.
GGGCCGGTGGGTGACTCAGCACCGGCGTGGCGACCGGACACCGTCGCCGGGGCGTCGTCCTCGATCGAGGGCCGGGTGGGCCCCGCGACGGGCGCGCGAGGCTCCTCGATCGGGTCGAGTTCGAAGTCGGTGAACGGACGGATCCGGGGCAGCGCCGCGAACGGGTCCTCCGCCGTGGTCACACGCACGACGGGCGCCGGCTGCAGTGCGGGAGCGGGCGGTGCGGGAGCGGGCGGTGCGGGAGCGGGCGGCGCCTGCGAGACGACCGGCACGGGTATGGGCGCCTCTACCGGCGCCGGCGGAGTGGGATCCTCGACGACCTCGGCCTCGACCTCGTCGACCAGCGGAACGGGCGCGGCGGACGGCGCGGCTTGAGCGGGTTGGGCGGGTCGGATCGGTTGGGCCGGCCGGATGGGCCGGGCCGGTCGGATCGGTTGGGCGGGTCGGATGGGTTCGGCCGGCGGCGGGGGCGCCGCCTGGGGCAGCACCCGTTCCTCGACGGCCTGCACGTAAGCCGTCGTGGTGCCGACGGAGTACCCGCCGACCTCTGAGTCCTGGCGGCTCACCTTCAGCTGGCGCACCTCGTGCTGCAGTGCCTCGATGTCCGAGCCGATCACGCGGGTCGTCTCGATCCGCTCGAGGCGGACCTGGCCGGCGACCTTCTCGACGAGTTCGCCGCGCAATGCGGCGATGTCGCTGCGCAGGCTGGCCAGCTCCGGACCCAGTGCTGCCCCGATCTCGCGGCGCAGCATCTGCTCGAGTTGCCGTTCGAAGTCGCGACGCCCGGCGACTTCGCTCTGCCGCTCCAATTCCCCGACTGGGCGGACATTCACGTCCGGGGGGACCCCGGGCTGGCGCCCGTGCCGCGATCCGAACACCGGGAACGCGGCCATCAGTACCGCCCAGAAGCCCAGCAACGCCCCGACCGTCGCGCTCTTCTGCGTTGTGCCGGTGACGATCAGCCAGATCGCGGCCACGCCGAGAGACACCGCCGCGACGAAGCAGCCGCCACGCAGCACCGCTCGTAGGCGGTTGGAATCTGGTGGGCCGCCAACCTGGGGGCGTGGCATTCGACAAGCTTAACCGGACGATCTAGGCCCCACCGGTGGCCGGGAACTATGCGGGCGACCCGTCCTGGTCGCGGTCGCCACTGCTGGGGTCGATTCCGGCCCGTTCCAGCAGCAGCCCGGCAATCACCAGCAGGACCGACGCCGCGAGCAGCAGTGCGGACACCCGAGTGTCGTTGCCCGCCGATTTCACCGTGCCCGCGTCCGGCGCCACCCGGATCAGCAGCGCCACCGCGGCACCAGCCACGGCCGACGCGACCAGCGACGACGCTTTGCCGAGCGCGACGCATCGCGCGATGACGATGGCGGCCATCGGACGGGCGTTCGGCTCGTGCCGCACCGCGCCGCGCACCCGGCGCGCCGCGACGAGCTCCGCGACCGCGAGCGCGGCGAGCGGCACCGGGACGAAATAGCCCAGCGGCGGCAGGGAACCGTAAGAGAACCGGAGCAGGGCGTAGACGGTAACGCCGATCACGAAGAACGGGACGACGAGATCAGCTGGGCCAGTGCGGCGCATGATTAGCGCACTACCAGGTCGGGGCGGGCGCGGACGCCGGCCACGTCGGCCGGCGCCATTGCAGCCACCAGATCAGCGACCCGGCGCTCGCCGAGGCGGGCATCCGGCTGCACGGTCAGCCACGGCACCAGCACGAATGCGCGTTCAGCTGCACGCGGGTGGGGCAGCGTCAGAAGCGGATCGTCGCTGACCTGGTCGCCGACGCAGACCACGTCGACATCCAGAGTGCGCGGTCCCCACCGCTGCTCGCGGGTCCGCCCAGCGGCCTGCTCGGCGGCCTGGGCGCGAGCCAGCCAGTCCTCCCGCGCGGCCCCGGCGTCCGCGACGACCAGCACCGCGTTCAGATAGTCGTCCTGCGGCACTGGGCCCCAGGGCGCCGTCTCGTACACCGGCGACACCGCCACCAGCCATGGCCGGTGCGCGTCCGCGGCACCCTGCAGCGCCGCAAGCCGGTCACCCAGGTTTGACCCGATGGACAGGACAGCAGTGGTCATGCCCGTTTCCGGTGGATCGTGACCGCGACGTCGCCGAAGCGCAGCGGGATCGGCGCCTGTGGCTTGTGCACCGTGACCGTCGCCGCCCCGACCCGCTCGTCGCCGAGGCATACCTCCGCCAGCCGCTCGGCCAGCACCTCGAGCAGGTTCACGGCTTCACCGGCGACGACGCCGGCCAGCGCCTGCGCGAGCGCGCCGTAGTCGACGGTGTCCGCGAGATCATCGGATGCGGCGGCCACCCGAGTGTCCAGTTCCAGCGCGACGTCGACGACGAACTCCTGCCCGTCGCGCCGCTCGTGGTCGAACACGCCGTGATGCCCGCGCACCCGCAGCCCCGTCAGCTCGATCAGATCGGTCATGCTCGGGCCCCTTCGATGGCCGCGACCGTCCGCGCCGCGTCGACGGACGGCCCGACATCGTGGACGCGCACGCCCCACACACCGCACAGCGCCGCATATGTCGTGAGCGCCGTCGTCGCGTGCTCGCGTTCGCCGACGGGACGGGGCGCGCCGTCGGGCGTAGCCAGCAGCGCGCCCAGGAACGACTTGCGTGACGCCCCCACCAATACCGGAAAGCCCAATGCCACAAGGGAATCAAGCTCCGCGAGCAGCGCCCAGTTGTGTTTCGCGGTCTTCGCGAAGCCCAAGCCCGGGTCGATCACAAGACGGGCCGGATCGACCCCAGCGGCCACCGCGGCATCGATGCGCGCGACGAGCGCGGCCCGGACGTCGGCGACGACGTCGTCGTATCGGGCCAGCTCCTGCATCGACACGCTGGGCCCGCGCCAGTGCATGAGCACCCATGGGCAGCCCGCGTCCCGGACCACCCGTGCCATGTCCGGGTCGCCGAGTCCCCCGGAGACGTCGTTGACCACGGCCGCCCCGGCCGACAGCGCGCTGGCGGCAACCGACGCCCGGTACGTGTCCACGCTGACCGGGATCCCTTCCCGGGTGAGTGCCTCGATCACCGGCAGGACGCGACGGGTCTCCTCCGTCGCGTCGACGCGCTGCGCACCGGGACGGGTGGATTCACCGCCGACGTCGATCAGGTCCGCGCCGGCCGCCCGCAGGTCGACCGCGTGCGCCACCGCATCGTCCAGGGAGCTGTACCGGCCACCGTCGGAGAACGAATCCGGTGTCACGTTCAGCACGCCCATGACGACGATGCGGTCGGCGCGGACGGGCACCTGCCCCATCAGTGACCCAAGATGAGGCTGAGCGCCTCGGCCCGGGTGCGCGGGTCGGATTTGAATATGCCGCGCACCGCCGAGGTCATCGTGCGCGAGCCGGGCTTACGGACCCCGCGCATCGCCATGCAGAGATGCTCGG
>JAODNL010000071.1 GCA_025465405.1 Pseudonocardiales bacterium
CGGCTCCGGCAAGCGGTACTTCGGATCGGTCGACGCGCAGCATCTGCTGGAGGATCCCGACGTCGTCATCCGGGGTAGCCGGGTGCTCCACCTGCGGTATCGGGTTCGTCGCTGACGGCTCCGGATCAAGGAAACCGAGCAGCGTCACACGCAGTGAAAGCGCGGAGCCTCGAGCTGCGCGCACCTGTTTCGACTAGGCGGCGCGCATCTGGATCGCCTCAGCTGCCGACAGCCAATGCCGATGACACCGCGGCGCCGCTGGGGTTACGGCACGGCGTCAACGCGGGGGCTGACCTCAGCGCTTGGCTGCAGTTGCCCGTCAGCTCGGGCCTTTGCGTCCCACGAGATGAAAGACGCGACTGAGTTGGCGGTACGGGTCTCGTCGGCTGGCTTCGAGTTCGACTTCGGCCGTCGCGGCTACCTGTCTTGAATCGCTGGGGTCTAACTCGGCTCCACTGAACTCGAGCCAGTCGACGAACAGCCATACCCCGTACCAGCGCAGTGGCTCGACGCCCCGGCTCCGCACGAGCTCGCTCAGTTCCTCCACCGTGTCGGCTCGGCCCGGCACTCCCAGCACCCCGATCTCGGTTTTGGCGTCAAACGCCGCCAGGGCGTCGTCCCACCGCCGTTCCAAGGCCGGGCGCACCGCCATCGCCTTGGCGTTGCCCGTCATGATCGAGACCACGCCACCGGCAGCAGCGCACCGGCACAGCTGGTTGACCAACGGCTCGGGCTGCTCGAGGTACCCGAGCACGCCATGGCACAACACGGCGGCGAAGCGTCGGCCATTCACCGCCTCGTCGGCGTTCTCGCCGCCGGCCTGCACGAGCGTCACCCGTCGCTGGGCCTCAGCAGGCAGCCGCTGGAGTCGCTGTTGTGCTTTGTCCAGCATCGCCGGCGACGGATCGAGCAACGTCACGTCGTAACCGGCTTGGGCCAGCGGAAACGATTGATGGCCCGCGCCGCCGCCGACGTCGAGCACAGGTGCTGGAGGTGGCGGCAGATGCTCGAGCAGCTGCTGGTGCAACACATAGGTGCGCACGTACCCCTTCACTGAGGCATAAGCCTCATCGGCAAACTGGTCAGCCAAACCGGCCCAGGTGTCATCGCGCACCACACCAAGGTAGGCGGGCCCGCCGCGACGGCCTGAACTACCGTCCGGCTCGCACGCTTACGTGAACGCACGGACCTGCCGCGTTGTGCACGCGTTCATCGCCGCTCAGGATCCGTCTGGTGCATGCGCCGCGCCTCGCCTCGCAGCCACGCTCAGATGATGAGTTCTCGAGTACTCGCGACACCGGTCAGGAGATCGCGGCCTTCACCAGTTCGGCGACCTTCTTCTCCACCGCGGGGCTCCATTTCTTGAGCGCATACGACGCCGGCCACATGTCGCCGTCGTCGAGGTTCGCCGCGTCCTGGAAGCCCAGGGTCGAGTAGCGGTAGTTGAACTTGCCCGAGTCCTGGAAGAAGACGACGATCTTGTCCTCCGCGTTCGAGTAGGCGGGCATGCCGTACCAGGTCTTCGGCGACAGCTCGGGGGCGGTCGCGGTCACGGTCACATGCACGCGCTCGGCGAGCGCACGATCGTCCGGTGCCATCTGCTCGATCTTGTCGAGGACTGCCTGCAGGCCGTCTGCCTTCCTGGCGCCCTTCTTGCCCTCGGCGCGCAGCTCGGCGGCGCGCTCCTTCATCGCGGCACGCTCCGCGGCGCTGAAGCCGTCGGACTCGGCCTGGGCATTCTTCGTGGGCATTCTCAACTTCCCTTCGTGACGCGCAGGGCTCGGCGACATGCCGGCCTTCCGACGAAAGGCTAGGCCCGAGCACACCGTGGCGCTTCTCGATTCCTGATCGGATCGCGGTCCAGCCGAGGCGCGTCGAGTGGCGGCCGGCGTTCACTTGCGGAACGTCCGGACCTGCCACTCTCGTAGCACGAGCGTCCGACCAGCCGCTATGTGCACGCGTAGCTGTCTGCTCGAGCCGCCTCCGATTGCGGGCTGAGCTCAGAGGCGTCATTCCGGGGCCGTTCGAAATCGCGCCCTGGTATCGATCCCGGCACGATGGCGGCTCTCAGGCCTCCGGGATCTCGCGACCGAACGCGGCGAGCGTGATCGCGTCCGGCTCGGGGCCGCCCCGACGGCCGGTGTCCAGCCGGTCGATCGCGGTCGACATCGGAGGGTGGACCGGTGAGGCAGAGACTCCTGGCAGATCCGACTACCGCAACGCACATGAGGCGCGCGTTGGCCGCCGTCACTGGAGACTTCACCGACTTCGGCACGGGATACCGGTTGAAGGTCCCGCCGAAGAAGCGTCCCGATGGCCAACGCTTCGGCAGACGTGCTGGCATCGTCACGGATCTGCGACTGTGAGTACATGGCGATTACCGTTCAGCCGGTCAGCGAGGCGCTCTTCGACGATGTGCAGACGATCTTCGGGACCAGGGGCCAGGCCGCCCGCTGCCAGTGCCAGGGCTACCGGATGGGCTGGTACGCACAGCATTCCGACGATGTGCAGGGCCGCCGCGAGCTGTTGCGTGACCAGGTGATCGAGGGGCACGGACTCGTGGCGCACCTCGACGGTGAGCCGGTGGGTTGGTGCTCGCTCGCACCGCGCAGCGACTACACCTACCTGCGACAGACGACGTGGAAGGGCCGCAACGAGGATAAGGACGACACGAGCATCTGGGCAGTCACCTGCTTCGTCACGCGAGCCGGCTTCCGTCATCAGGGCGTGAGCCGCGCGCTGACCGTCGGCACGATCGACGTGGCCCGAGGCCACGGCGCCCGAGCCGTCGAGGCGTATCCGATGAAGCCGGCTGCGGGCAAGGAGGTCGCCTGGGGCGAGATGCTTGTCGGGGCGCTCAGCGCGTTCCTCGCTGCCGGCTTCCGGGTCGTGCACGTGCCATCGCTGCGGCGCGCGATCGTGCGTTATGACTACTAGGGCGCCTTATGAACAAAGGGTGATGGCTCGCGTTAGGAAGCCACCTCGAACCA
>JAODNL010000031.1 GCA_025465405.1 Pseudonocardiales bacterium
TTCGTCGGAGTACTCCGCGCCGGGATCGATGCCCTTCGGCTCGATGTGCGAGATCACCTTCGCGAGGAACTGGTGATGGCCGCGGTGCGAGCCGTTGACCGTGTCCTCGCTCGTGAGCCCGATGACCGACCCGACCGCACCGCCTTCCTGGCCGATGCTCGAGTGCGCCGGGCCGTGGATGAGGCCGTCGGCAGCGAGTGACAGCACGTACTCCTCGAACGCGCGGATCAGCAGCAGCTGGCTGTACATGCTCGTCAGCAGGTGGGGTTCAGCCGCGTCCCAGTCGGCTTCGGTGGCAACGACCTCGACCCACGGGACTGCTTGTTCGAGCGGATTGTGGGCACTCATGGCGGTCTCCTTCACGGCTCCGGCGCGCCGGCACGTCGATGCCAGCGTTTCACTCTTAGGATCCAAACTCAACCCTTTCGGAGATTTGCGACCCGGAATACCCTCTTCTTGAGAGATATTGGATCCATTGGAGGCTTCATGGCCGGACTGCCCGGGCTCGCGCGCGTCGACCACATCGGGTTCACCGTCCCCGACCTCGAGGCGGCCAGCCGGTTCCTGGTCGACGTGATCGGCTGCGAGTACATGTACTCGCTGGGCCCCTTCGAGCACGACGACGACTGGATGCGCGATCGCCTCAACGTGCATCCGCGTGCCGTGATGCAGCAGCTGCATTTCTTTCGATGCGGTGGGCAGGCCATCTTCGAGGTGTTCCAATATGCGGCGCCCGAGAGCGCGACGACGCAGCCGGCAAACAGTGACGTCGGCGGTCATCACGTCGCGCTGTATGTCGACGACCTCGACCTGGCGGTGACGTACCTGCGCGAGCGCGGCGTGACCGTGCTCGGCGAGCCGGTATCCAGCACCGTCCCCAGCGAGGGTCAGCGCTGGGTCTACTTCCTCGCGCCGTGGGGCATGCAGTTCGAGTTGGTCTCCTATCCGAACGGCAAGGCCTTCGACCGGCAGCGGCCCACGTGAGTACGCACCCGACCGGAAGGAACGCCGCGTTGGCCGACGTCCAGCCCGCGGGGCCCGAGCCGGCGGTTGCCGCTCCGGCAGCGAGCCACCGGGTCGCGGCATTCCTGCGCGAGGCCATCCTCAGCGGCGAGATCGCGCCCGGCGAACGCATCCGCCAGGAGGACGTCGCGGAGCGGATCGGAGGCAGCCGGCTGCCCGTACGCGAGGCGGTCCGGATGCTCGAGGCCGAGGGCCTGATCGAATACGAGACGAACAAGGGCGCGCGAGTTCCGGTGCTCGGTATGCGCGAGGTCGACCTGATCTACCAGATGCGCGAACGGCTCGAACCGCTTGCGCTCATCGAGAGCATTCCGCGTCTCACTGACGCGCACTTCGACGAGCTCGGCGACATCCAGGCCCAGATCGAACAGGGTGTCGACGTCGCGTCCTTCCTCCAGCTCGATCGCCGATTCCACCTGCTGACCTACTCGCTCTGCGAGTTCGATGCGCTGACCTCGATGGTGATCCGGTTGTGGAACGCGACGCAGCATCACCGGCGGATGTTCATGGCTCTCATCGGATCCGGCCAACGCTGGGTGGTCAACGCCGAGCACAATCTGCTGCTCGAATCGCTGCGACGTCGCGACGCCGTCGACGCCGAGCGCTACCTGCAGGGTCATATCCGACGCACGCGCATCGAGCTCTCACGGCATCCCGAGGTGTTCGACAGAACTTGATCAAGTCTCGCCGGGTGCGCGTTTCACCGCGGTTCCGCTCACCAGGCGCGAGTTGATCACTCGGCGGCGGCCGACGGGCGCGGGCCGGCGTCTACTGCTTCGATGCCTCGATTCGGGCCAGCAGGCGTTTCGCGGCCTGGCGCAGCTGACGTAGTTCGGCCGCGCTGAACTCGTCGATCACGAGCGAGCGCACATTCTCAACGTGTGCCGGCGCGCTCGCCACGAGTAGCGCGTAGCCGGGGTCGGTGAGTATCGCGTTCGTGAATCGCCCGTCCGCGGGATCCGGCTCGCGACGGACGAGACCGCGTGACTCCAACCGCTTGATGAGGTGCGACAGCCGCGACAGCGACGCGTTGGTGAGTTCGGCCAACTCGCTCATCCGCACGGTGTGGTTGGGATCCTCGGACAGCCTTGCGAGCGCGTGGTATTCGATGAAGCTCAGATCGGCGTCGCGCTCCAGCTGACATTCCAGCGCCCACGGCAGCTTCGCCAGCAACTCGGCGATCGCGCGCCAAGCGGCCAGCTCGTCGGCATCGAGCCAGCGGGTAGCCGGAGCCGCGGCCTTCCGTGATCGCGCACTCGTTGCGGGCGGCATGGCGTCACCCTACCGGCATGACTTGACACTTCAAGTCATGCCGGTAGGGTGAGTTGAACGTTCAACTGACTCAGGGAGCAGACCAATGACCGCGATCGGCGTCATTCTCGGCAGTACCCGTCCTGGCCGCAACGGAGAAGCGGTCGCGAACTGGGTGATGGACATTGCGTCCAAGCGCGACGACGCCGACTTCGACTTGATCGACCTTGTCGACTACCCGCTGCCACACCTGGACGAATCGACCCTGCCCTCGATGGGCCAGTACCAGCGACCGCACACTCAGCGGTGGGCGGCCACCATCGCCAAGTACGACGGGTACATCATGGTGACCCCGGAGTACAACCACTCCACATCCGGCGTGCTCAAGAACGCGATCGACTACCTGTTCGCCGAGTGGAACAACAAGGCAGTTGGCTTCGTCTCGTACGGATCGGTCGGCGGGGCCAGAGCGGCGGAGCACCTGCGGTTGATTTCCGGCGAGTTGAAGATGGCGGACGTGCGCACACAGGTAGCGCTCTCGTTGTTCACGGACTTCGTGAACTTTTCGCAGCTCGCGCCGGGCGAACACCAGGTGCTGTCGCTGAACACGCTGATCGACGAGGTCGTCGCGTGGAGCCGCGCGCTCGCGCCGCTGCGTGCGGCCCGACGCTGAACCGTCCGTCAGCGCTGACCAGCGTTCGTCAGAGTCACCACTGCACCGCGACGTATTTCGACTCCAGGTAGTCGAGGACACCTTCGTGGCCGCCCTCGCGTCCGATGCCGCTCTGCTTGACGCCGCCGAACGGGGCCGCCGGATCCGAGACCAGCCCGCGGTTCAGACCGACCATGCCCGTCTCGAGCTGCTCACTCACCCGAAGTCCCCGCGCGAGATCACCGGTGTAGACATAAGCGACGAGCCCGTACTCCGTCGCGTTCGCCATGCGGATCGACTCCCGCTCGTCGTCGAACGTGACGATGGGTGCGACGGGCCCGAATATCTCCTCGGACAGGATCTGCGCGTCTGTGGTCACGTCCACGAGCACGGTCGGGTCGTAGTAGAAGCCGGGGCGGTCAGGCCGGGTCGCGCCGACGAGGGCGCGCGCTCCGCGGGCCACGGCGTCAGAGACGAGCCCCTCGACCTTCGCCACGGCGTCGGCGTTGATCAGCGGGCCGACCTGGTTCTCCTCGGCAGTTGCCGGCCCGACCGACAGCGTCGCCATCCGCTCAGCTAGCCGGCGCCCGAACTCCTCGGCCACGGGAGACTCGACGTAGAACCGGTTCGCCGCGGTGCAGGCTTCACCCGCGTTGCGCATCTTGGCGATCATCGCTCCGTCGACGGCGGAGTCCAGGTCGGCATCGGCGAACACCAGGAACGGCGCGTTGCCGCCGAGCTCCATCGACGTGTTGATCACTTGGTCGGCGGCCTCCCGCAGCAGGATCCGGCCGACTTCGGTCGAGCCCGTGAACGAGAGTTTCCGAACTCTGGCGTCGTGCAGCATCGCCGAAACGATGGCACCCGATCGACGACCCGGCAGGACGTTGACGACACCCGGTGGCACGCCGGCCGCCTCGAGCGTCTTCGCCATCGCGAGCGCGGTCAACGGAGTGTCACTGGCCGGCTTCAGGATGACGGTGCAGCCGGCCGCCAGCGCGGGGCCGATCTTGCGCGTCGCCATCGCGGCCGGGAAGTTCCACGGTGTCACGAGCACGCATACACCGACAGGTTGGTGGGTCACGACGATGCGGTTCGCGCCGGACGGCGCCGTCGTGAGCGAGCCGCCGATGCGTACTGCCTCTTCGGAATACCACCGGAAGAACTCGGCGGCATAAGCCACTTCACCGCGTGCGTCCGCTAGGGCCTTCCCGTTCTCCCACGAGATCAGCCGGGCGTAGTCGTCGGCCTGGCTGGTCATGAGTTCGAAGGCACTCCGCATGATCTCGGCGCGCTGTCGCGGTGCGGTAGCGGCCCACGCCTCAGCCGCGCTGTCCGCGGCGTCCACCGCGGCAAGCGCGTCCGCCACACCGCCGTCGGCGACGCTGCCGATCACCCCGCCGGTCGCCGGATCCAGCACGTCGAAGCGACCACCGTCCTGTGCCGGCACGTCCTTGCCGCCGATGTGCAGGTCCGTTGGGACGCCGCCGAGCAGATCCGAAAGCGATGTTGTCACGAGCCGGCTGCCTTCCTTCGCTCAGTACGCGTTGGCGATGAACAGTTCATGCGCGGGGAAGAGCGTCAGGATGCGCGGCCCTTCCTCGGTCACCACGATCTCCTCCTCGATGCGCGCGGCGGAGAACCCGTCGGACGCAGGGCAATAGGTTTCGAGCGCGAAAACCATCCCCGCGCGCAGTTCCACCGGTTCGATCATGCTGTTCAGCCGCGAGATGATCGGCCGCTCGTGCAGTCCGAGCCCGAGCCCGTGGCCGAACTGCAGGCCGAACGCGTCCATCTCGCTGGCGAAGCCGAACTCCTCGGCCCGGGGCCACACCGCGGCTACCTCGTCCGTCCCCACTCCGGGCTTCACGGCATCGATCGCCGCGTCCATCCACTCCCGCGCCTTGGTGTAGGCGTCACGCTGGCTCGTGGTCGCGCTACCCACGCTGAAAGTGCGGTAGTAGCAGGTCCGGTAGCCGTTGAACGAATGGATGATGTCGAAGAAGGCCTGGTCGCCGGGGCGGATGAGCCGGTCGGAGAAGTTGTGCGGATGCGGATTGCAGCGCTCGCCGCTCACCGCGTTGATCGCCTCGACCTGGTCCGATCCCATCTCGTAGAGCCGCTTGTTCGCCAGCGCGACGATCTCGTTCTCGCGGATCCCTGGCTTGAGAGCCTCGGCAATGTCCTGGTAAACGCCGTCGACCATGGCCGCGGCCTGGGTGAGCAGCATGATCTCGTCCGGCGACTTGATCACGCGGGCGTCGAGCATCAACTGCTGCGCGTCGACGACGGTCAGCCCCTGCCTCTGCATCTCGAACAGGAACGCCGGCTCGACGATGTCCACGCCGACTGGTGCGTCAGCCACTCCGGCGTCGGTCAGCAACTGCTTGATCTGGCGCACGGCGGACTCCATCAGACCCGCCGACGGTGCGATGGCTCCCCGCAGTCCGAGCATCCCGGCGTGGCAGTCCTCAGGCTTCAACCACGGGGAGTACAGCCGGTGATGGCGCGCGGCCGAACCGAAGTCCCACAGCATCGGCTGCCCGGATCGGGTCAGCAGCGCGTAGCGGGTCATCTTGTCCCCGAGGGCGCCGCCGATCCAGGTCTGGGTCGTGTAGCGGATGTTGTAGAAGTCGAACAGCAGCAACGCGCCGCACTCGCTGGCCTGCAAGGCAGCGCGTGCTCGATCCAGCCGGTAGCCGCGGAGGCGATCGAAGTCGACCCGCTGTTCGAAGTCGACTGCCATGTGCCCCGGCGCGGCCATCGGTCGGGCGGCGGTCATGTCTCAGTCCTCCGCCGTCGGGGCCGGGCTCAGGCCGTCGTCGATCTCGGTGTTCTCCGCCACCAGCGTCATGCCCGAGCGCCGCGCCTGCTCGAGGATGAGCGTGGCGAAGTCCAGGTCACGATGGCCCGCACCGACCGCCGAGGCGACCAGCTGCGCCGCCGTCGCCGCGAGTGGCATGGGCACGGCCAGCTCGTGTGCAGCGTCGAAACCGAGGTCGAAGTCCTTGCTGAGCAAGGGCATCGTGAACGTCGGCGCGAAGTCGAGATTGACCAGGGCCGGTGTCTTGTACCGGGTGAACGTCGAGCCCATCACCGAGTCGTTGAGGAACTCCAGGAATGCGGCCCGGGTTGCCCCGCCGCGTTCGGCCAGCAGCGTGATCTCGGTCAGCGATTGGATCACCACCCCGAGGAAGACGTTGTGGCAGATCTTCACCAACCGGGCGACCTCGCCCTCCCCGACGTAGGTGACGCCCCGGCCGAGCACTCGAAGCAGGTGCTGTACCTCGTCGAAGGCGTCCCGAGGCCCGGACACGGCAAGCGTCAGCTTGCCCGCACGCACCACCTTGGGATTACCGCTGACCGGCGCGGCCAGAAACTGCGCGCCCCGCGCCTCAGCCTTGCCGCGGGCCTCGGCCGAAGCCGCCGAGGACACCGTGGACGAATCGATGACGATGCGTGGCACCGAGTCGGGGTGCGTCAGCAAGCCGCCTTCGCCAGCCGTTACCTGGGCAAGATCGGCCGAGCCGGAAACCATGACGAAGACGACGTCGCGGTCGACCAGGTCCACCGGCGCGTCGACGACCTTTGCCCCGCGCTCGGCGAGGGGTTCGGCCTTCGACCGGGTCCTGTTGTAGACGGCGACGTCATGCCCTGCGTCGAGTAGCCGTCCGGCCAGTGCAAAGCCCATGCGGCCGGTTCCGATCCAGCCGACGCGGGCGCGTGATGTGCTCATGTGTCTCCTTCGGTCATGCGTCTCAGCGGCCGGGCGCAGAAGTGGCAGCGGTGGCTGCCGCTGGGGTGGCGTGTCCGCCGAGGTACAGCCGTGCCACCTCGGGGTTGGTCAACAAGCTCGCGCCACTGTCGACGAGCCGGACGATCCCGGTCTCCAGTACGGCGCCGATGTCGGATGCCGCGAGGCCGCTACGTGCGTTCTGCTCGACCAGCAGCACGGTGATGCCCTGTTCGGCCAGGCCTCGGATGCTGGCGAATACCTGGGTGCGGGACTTCGGGTCGAGGCCGATAGACGGCTCGTCGAGCAGGACGAGACCGGGGTCGAGTACCAGAGTCCGGGCGAGCTCGACCTGCTTCTGCTCACCTCCGGACAGGGAGCCGGCGTGGTCGTGGGCGCGCTGCCGGCAGATCGGGAAGGTGTCGGCCGCCTGCTCGACCCGCCGGCGGACCTCCTTCTGGTCCTTCATGGCGTAGCCGCCCATCAGCAGGTTGTCCCACACCGTCATGGCGGGGAACAGGCTGCGGTCCTGGGGCACATGGACGATCCCGCGGCTGAGGCGTTTGCGCGTGCTCAGCGGGTCGATGACGTCGCCGCGGTAGGTGACGCTGCCTTGACGCGGGCGCAGCAAGCCGCTGACGCACTTGAGGACGGTGCTCTTGCCGGCTCCGTTCGGCCCGATCAGGCACGTGACGGTAGCCGGTTGCACCTCGAGATCGACGCCCTTGAGGATGTCGCCCGCGCCGTAACCGGCGACGACGGACCGGAGCACGAGAATCGGTTCGCTCATCACGCCCCCAGATATGCGTCGAGGACGGCCGGGTTGCTCTGAACGGCGTCGGGCGCTCCGGTAAAGATCTCGTGCCCCTGGTCCAGGACGACGACGGGATCGCACAGGCGCATGACGAAGTTCATGTCGTGCTCGACGATGAGAAACGTGATGCCAGAGGCGTGCAGCTGACGGATGTGCTGTTCCATCGTCTCGATCATCACCGGGTTCACGCCCGCGGTCGGCTCGTCCAGCATCACCAGCTTCGGCTGGCTCATCAGCACGGCCGCAAACTCCAGCAGCTTGCGCTGCCCGTAGGACAGTTCCGATGCGTACAGATCTGCGACGTGGCTCAGCCGGAATTCCACCAGCAGCGCGGCCGCGCGTTCGCGATCCTGCCGGCCCACGCGGCGGCCGAACAGTTGAGCCACGCTGAAGCCGCCTGCGACAACGAGGTTCTCCTGAACGGTGAGGTGGCCGAATACCCGCGCCTGTTGGAATGTTCGGGACAGCCCGCGCCGGTACAGGATCGCCGGCTTGGCTCGGGTCACGTCGTGGCCGTCGAATCGGATGGTTCCGGAATCCGCCGGCAGGTAGCCGGTGATGACGTTGAACATGGTCGTCTTGCCGGACCCGTTGGGGCCGATCAGAGCCGTGATCGAGTTGCGCTCGACCGTCAGCGAGGCGTCTTGCAGGGCCCGCACGGAGCCGAAGCGGCGCGAGACGTTCGCGACCTCCAGCAGGGCCGTGGTCATGCGCGATCCCCTTCCGCGTACGGCACCGGCGTGAACGGACGCCGTGTCATGGACGCCGCTTCGGCTCGGACCGGTTGGGCCGCGCCGCCGGTCGAGGTCGGTGCATCGACCACGCGCCGTCGCCGCCGATGCCGGAGCCGTTCCTGGATCGAGGGCACGATGCCGCGCGGCATCAGCAGCATGACCACGAGGAACACCAGCGCGTAGGCGATCAGGTAGTACTGGCTGCCGCCGAGGCTGTACGCGAAGTACTGCTGCGCCAGCTCGAGAATGAATGCGCCGATCACCGGCCCCCAGAGCGTTGCCCGGCCACCCAGGAACGTCATCAGCACGATCGCGATGGTGATCAACGGGTCGATGGCGAACTGCGGATAGATGAAGCCCACGTAGTAGGCCCACACCGCACCGACCATCGCAGTCAGTCCCACGCTGACACAGAACGCGAGCAGCTTGACCGCCTGCACCCGAACTCCGATACCGGCCGCCTTGTCCTCGTCAGCGCGGACGGCCGCCAACGAGAGCCCGACCTTCGAGCGCATGCTGGCCCAGGTCAGTCCCATCGCGACGGCCAGCAGCACGAGCAGCACGTCATAGAACGGGCGCTCGAAGGTGGCCGCCGAGAACGGCGGGATGGCGATCGACGCGCCCTGCGCACCTCCGGTGATGCTGCGCAGATTGAAGGCGAGGGTCTGGGCGACGAACAGCAGCGTGATGGTGACGATCGCGAAGACGTCCGAACGCGTGCGCATCGCGATCGCCGCTATCGGAAGGCCGACGATGGCGGCACCGATCCCGATCACCGGCAGCAGGAAGAAGGGCTCGTAGCCGCTGTGGATGCCGTGGTGCTGGAACCACAGTGTCACCGCGTAGGCGCCGACCCCGAAGAAGGCCGCATGCCCGAGGGACGGATAACCCGCGAAGCCGCCCAGCAGGTTCCACGCGCTGGCCATCACGGCGTACATCAGCGTGAACACCAGCATGTTCAGAACCCAGTGAGCCAGGTTGAATGCGGGCAGCATCGCCAGTACGGCGAAGAACACCGCGGCGCGAGCTTGACCGATTCCGCGAACAGATCTCATATCGCACCCCGAGCCGCCGTGCCGAACAATCCGCGCGGCCGAACCAGCAACACCAGAAGCAGCACGATGAAGAACGTCATCTCCGACCAGATCGGCGAGATGGCCGATGCGACGATCGCGGACGACACCGAGATGACGAGGGCGCCGATCACGGCGCCTCCGACACTGCCCAGGCCGCCGAGAATGACGATCGAGAGCAGCCGGGAGATCAGGTCGTAATGGCTGCCGGAATTGAACGGGTAGAGCAGGCCGTACACGGAGCCCGCCGCGGCCGCCGTCGCCGCGCCCAGGCCGAATCCGATCGCCGAGACACGCTCGGACTGAACCCCCAGCAACGTCGCCGATTCCGGGTTCTGCACGCTCGCGCGAATGGCGCGTCCGAATCGAGTCCGGTTGAGCAGCAGGTACAACAGCCCCAGCGCGAAGAGCGAGAGCAGGAACGCCCAGAGACGGACCAGCGTTATCTGGTATCCGAATACCGTCCAGCTCGAGTTCGCGTAGTGGGTGTTGATGCTGCGATCCGACGTGCTCCAGATGACGCTCATGATGCCTTCGAGCAGCAGCGCGACCGCGAAGGTCACGAGCAGGCTCAACTCCGAGCGGTCGTCGCTACGCAGCGGACGCAGGAAGAGCAACTGAACGAGCACACCGACCACGAACAAGGCCACGGTGGTGATGGGGATCGCCAGGAAAGGATCGATACCGAACGACGTGAACAGCTGAAAGGCGAGGTAGGCACCGAGGATCACCATGGCGCCCTGCGCCAGGTTGACGACCTTCATGATTCCGAAGATCAGCGTCTGGCCGGAGGCCATGAGCGCGTACACGCCGGCGGTCAGTATCCCGAGGATGATGCCCTGGATAAGTGCGTGCACCAGCGGTCACCCGCCCCAGTTCGGCTTGGGTGCCTCGGGTGTCGCCTGGGAGACCGAAGCGGGATAGATGGGCACCAGCTTTCCCTTCTGCCATTGAACGAGGTTGAACTCGCCGTTGGGTGCGCCGTCGGACGACCACGACAGGTTGCCGAGAAGAGTCGGCCAGCTGCCGGAATGCAGCGAGCTGATGATCGTCGCATTGTCGATCTTGTGCGTCTTCGCTGCGACCGCCTCGATCAACTGGCCGGTCGCGTATGCCTCGGCGCTGCTGTCGTCCACGCTCTGCGCGGTACCGCCGTACTTCTTGATGTAGACGGCCGTGAAGTCGGCGCTGCCTGCCGCGGTGGATCCGGGGAACCAGTCAGCCGCGGAGATGACGCCTTCGGTGTTGGCCCGACCGACCTTGTCCGGATATTCGAGCGGTGAGTTGGCGCCGTTGGACTGGAACATGAACTTGGGGCTGAACTTCAGCTGGACCAGGCTCTTGATCTGGCCGTAGGCGTCCTGGTTCTGGGTTCCACCGACGATGACGTCCGGATGCTTGGCGGCGATCGCACCCATCACCGGCGAGAGATCCGCCGTCTCTGACGGGTAGACCTGCTTGTACACCGTCTTGATGCCGGCAGCCTCGAACTTCTGCCTGATGTTCTCGGCGATGGGAGCCGCGAACGGGTCATCCAGCTCGGCGTAAGCGGCCGTCTTGGGACGCTGATCGGCCGGCAGGCTCAGGATGTAGGCAGCGAACACGTCACCGGACTGAGTCGTCGGCGCGGGCTGGACGAAGAAGAAGTTGTTCAGCTTCTGCGCGAATACCTTCGGTCCGCCGCCCGCCGGTGCCAGGAACGCATATCCGTAGCGTTTGGCGACCTGGGACGCAGGGATCGTCAGCAACGTCGAGAACGGACCGAAGGTCAGATCGACGTGGTCCTTGTTGATCAGGTTCTGATAGTTGGTCACGACCTGGCTCGGGCTGGATGCGTCGTTCACGATCTTCAGCTGCACCTTGCGGCCCAAGATGCCACCCTTCGCGTTCATGGTGTCGGCCCACAGCTGGTACCCACGCTGCACCGCCTTGCCGGAGTCCGAGAAGTCCCCGGTCAATGACACCGACGCGCCGATAACCAAGGCTTTGCCCGGCGCGCCTCCGCTCGGCCCGGTCGCCGAACCGCCGCCCTTGGAGGCGCAGCCGGCAACGAGCGCGATGGCAGCCACGGCTGTCGCACCGGCTCGTATCTGCCACAAACGATTGTGGTCCGTCATCGAGAACCCCTCCTAGGGCGGTGGATGGATGTCGATACCGAGCGTCATTGCCAGCGCATGTTGAACTGATTAACAGCGTGACACAAACGATTGCGGCCAGCCTGCACCGCCGCTCAAGCAGTGTCAAGAGGTTGCCCGCAAGTCCCGACGGAGGGTCGCACAAGGGATTCACAACCGATTGCGAGAAATAGCCACTTCCAGGCACCGGACGCCGCTATCATCGTGCGCGTGAACAAGGTCCGCCTGGTCGACGTCGCGCGTGAGGCCGGCGTGCACGCCGGCACCGCCTCGCGCGCGTTGAACCCGGCTGCCCGCGACGAGGTGAGTCCGCAGACGGTTCGCCGCGTCGAGCGCGCGGCGCGAAAGCTCGGCTACGTGCCGAACACGCTGGCCCGCGGACTGCGCACGTCCCGCTCCTTCGTCGTCGCCCTCGTCGTACCTGACATCACGAACCCGCTCTTCCCGCACATCGTCCGCGGTGCCGAGCAGGTTCTTGCCGAGTTCGACTACACGCTCGTGCTGACCGACACGAACAACGACCCCAAGACGGAGCGATCACAGGTCGCGGCCATGCGGGCGCGCGGCGTGGACGGGTTCATCGTGGCCACGGCACGGTGGAAGGACCCGGTGCTGGACGAGCTCGCCGAGGCCGAGATCCCCACCGTGCTCGTGAACCGCCGCAACGACGGCGGCCGGTTCCCCTACATCGGCGGCGACGACCGGCACGGCATCGAGATGTGCGTAGAGCACCTCATGCAGCTGGGCCACCGGTCGATCCTGCACCTCGCCGGCCCGGCCGACACATCTACCGGTCGGGAACGGACGAGCGCCTTCCGCCAGGCCATGCGAGCCCGCCGGCTGCCGACGAGCCGGGCGATCGTCGAATGCGCCTCCTACACGGAGCAGGCCGGTGCACACGCGGTGAACGCCGCCCTCGACCGCGGCGCGGACTTCACGGCGATCGTCGCGGCGAACGACCTGCTCGCCATCGGCGCACAGGAAGCACTGGCCGAGCACGGCATCAACTGCCCGAAGGACGTGTCGATCACCGGCTACAACGATGCCGACTTCATGCGCAGGCTGACGCCGGCATTCACCACGGTGCGGGTGCCACTGAACAGGATGGGTGCGCTGGCCGCTCGCACACTGCTCGCATGGTTGCGTGGTGACGAGCCGGAGCTCAGCACTCAGATACTGCTGCCGGTCGAGCTGATGCAGCGGGGCACGACCGCGTCAGCGCGCTGGGCATCGAGGAAGACCACCGGACGCGACGGCGAGGCACCGAACACCGTCGCCTGACCGCCGTACCCTCGTCGGCTGGAGATCAACCTCGTCGCCGTCCCACGTGCTCACGTGCTCACGTGCTCACGTGCTCACGTGCTCACGTGCTCACGTGCTCACGTGCAGCGCGCCACAATTGGGCCTCGTGCGCCAGGTCTCGCAGCGCGTCGATACACGCCCGTCGTGGTCACGGTTCCATGCGGACGCCGACTGAGCCGAACTGACCACTTCGTTACGCAGGCGGGACCTCCGTGCGCTGTGCCGGCTCGGTCGGCCGGATTTGCGGTTCGTTCGGATCGAAAGGCGTCTCGGACGGAGCGCGTTCTGGTCTGCGATCACTGGTCGGTCGGGTAGCGGACTCGTTCCGGCGTCCGCGACGGCCGGCGTTGATCCCCTGGCTCGGCTCGGCTTGGTCGGCCGGGTTGCGTTATCGCTTCGTCTGAAGAGCGCAGCGACGGAGGGCGGTCGTGGCCTCGGCTCGGTCGGCCGGGTTGCCTTGTCGTTCCGGCGTCGGCGACGGCCGGCGTTGATCCCCTGACTCGGCTCGGTCGGCCGGGTTGCCTTGTCGTTCCGGCGTCGGCGACGGCCAGCGTTGATCCCCTGACTCGGCTCGGTCGGCCGGGCGGCGGTCTCGCTCGTGCTGAAGAGCGCGGCGACGGCGGACGGTTGGTCTCTGGCTCGGCTCGGTCGGCCGGGTTGCGTATCGCTGGTGCTGAAGAGCGCAGCGACGGAGGGTGTCGGTCTCTCGGCTTTGTCGGCCGGGCGGCGGTACCGCTCGTCTTGAAGAACGCGGCGACGGAGGCAGTTGGCCTCTCGCACGGCTTAGTCTGCCGGGTTACGGTCTCGCTGGTGACCCGGACTTGCCTTCGTTGATGATCGTGATTTGCCGTGGGATTTGCCTTGTGGATACCGGCGAAACGGTCAGACCCGGCTGATATATTGAATGCATGTTCGACAGTGGCGAGCGGGTGGTCGCGCGGCAGGCGCTGGCCGAACTGAAGCACGCCGTCCACACCCTGCAAGCCCTCGACCCGACCCATATCGGCTACGACGACGTCCTGGACCTGATCCGCGACGTCGAGACCGTCAAACGCCAGCTCGCCACCGTGGACCATGCGGTGATCAACGAGGTCGAGCGGCGGCGGCTCGCCCCCGAGCGGGGCTGCACCTCGCCCGTCACGCTGCTGGTGCAGCTGCTGCGCCTGCACCCCGGCGAGGCATCCGACCGGGTCCGGGCCGCGGCCGCCCTCGGCCCCCGG
>JAODNL010000161.1 GCA_025465405.1 Pseudonocardiales bacterium
GACGAAGCACTCGGTGTCCCAGAAGGTGTGCCCGTCATAGCCCGGCCCGGTCAGGCCCTTGGAGGAGATGGGCCGCCGCTCGCCGCGCGCGGCGGCCTGCAGGAGGTGGAACAGCCCGAAGCGCACCGCCTGCTGCACCTCGGGGTCGCCGTCGACCTCGACGTCGGCACCCGCCCAGAAGTCATCGAGGTAGTCGCGCTGCTCGCGCAGCAGCCCGTCCCAGCCGGACAGCTTCGCGGCGGCCAGCGCGGCGATCACCTGGTCGTGCACGGCAGGCCGCGACCGCTGGCTGGACCAGCCGTAGGCGAGGTACTTCACGATGCGCAGCCGCTGGCCGGGCTCCAGGCGCGTGGCCACGGTGACGCGCCCGACGTCGTCGCTGGTGTCGGTGTCGATCTTGCCGTCGGGGCTGTCGATCTCATGGCCCATCGCCGCGCCGACCCGCAGCCCGCTCTCGCGGGTCGAGTGCACCATGACCACGCCCTGGTCGCCGGCGACGCACTCCTCGGCGACGAGCGGGGACGCGACCGCCGCGGCGGCGCGCGGGTCGTTGGTCGCGCCCGGCAGCGACTCGTTGGCGACCAGCTCGGACTGGGCGACGATGCGGACCGGCTGGTTCAGCGCCTCGACCTCGAAGCAGATCGCCGCGACCGAGCGCTGCACCAGGGAGACGAGCCGGACCGAGGTGACCCGGATCGAGTCGCCGGCCGGCGAGGTCCACTCGGCGTTGCGCGTCAGCGTGCCGGCCCGCAGGTCCAGGAGCCGCTCGTGCGAGCGCAGCTCGCCGTAGCGGACGTCGAACGGCTCGTCGTTGACCAGGAGCCGGATCAGCTTGCCGTTGGTGACGTTGATGATCGTCTGGCCCGACTCCGGATAGCCGTAGCCGGCCTCCGCGTACGGCAGCGCGCGCAGCTCGTACACCGAGTTGAGGTAGGTGCCCGGCAGCCCGTGCGGCTCGCCCTCGTCGAGGTTGCCCCGCAGGCCGATGTGCCCGTTGGACAGGGCGAACACGGACTCGCTCTGGGCGAGCGTGTCCAGGTTGAGCCGCTGCTCGCGTACGGTCCACGGCTCCACGGTGTACGCGGCCTGCCTGATCACAGCAGCTCCTCCAGGTCCTTGACGACGATGTCGGCGCCGTGGCGCTTCAGGGCCTCGGCCTGGCCGACGCGGTCGACGCCGACCACGTACGCGAAGTGGCCCGCCCGGCCCGCCTCGACCCCGGCCAGGGCGTCCTCGAACACCACGGCCTGGCCGGCGGGCACGCCGAGGGCCGCGGCCCCCGCGAGGAACATGTCCGGGGCCGGCTTGCCGGCGAGGTCGCGCTCCTTGGCGGTCACGCCGTCCACGCGTGCCTCGAACAGGTCCGCGATGCCGGAGGACTCCAGCACCTGGGCCGTGTTGGCGCTGGAGGAGACCACCGCGGTGCGCAGCCCCGCCTCGCGCGCCGCACGGACGTAGCGCACCGAGCCGTCGTACAGCTCGACGCCGTCCTCGCGGATCTTCTCCAGCACCAGCTCGTTCTTGCGCTCGCTGAGGCCGGTGATCGTGGGCGCGCCCGGCGGGTCGTCCGGCGAGCCCTCGGGCAGGTCGATGCCGCGCGACCGCAGGAACGACCGCGTCCCGTCCTCCCGGCGCTTGCCGTCGACGTACTCGTCGTAGTCGGCCTCCGGGTCGAACGGCGTGAACGAGTCGCCGTCCCGCGCGCGGAGGAACTCGTCGAACATCTGCTTCCACGCCGCCGCGTGGACGGTCGCGGTGCGGGTCAGCACCCCGTCCATGTCGAACAGGCACGCCGTGGCGGCATCCGGCAGGCCGAGCATGTGTCCCTCCCCGTGATCGGTGAACGACACATGCTTACCCGATCGGGCCGCCTCAACCGCCCGGATTCGGCGATCTTGACGCGGTGCTCAGGTCGGCAGGCCGACGGCCCGCTCTCCGCTGCGGCGCTGCTGGATGATGACGGCGACGACGAGGAGCGCGCCCTGCGCGACGTTCTGCCAGAACGTGTTGACGCCCACGACGTTGAGGCCGTTGTTGAGCGCGCCGAGGAGCAGCACGGCCAGCAGGGTGCCGCCGACACCGCCCTTGCCGCCCTTGAGCGCGCAGCCGCCCAGGGCCGCGGCGGTGATCGACTGGAGCTCCAGCCCCTCACTGCCGCTGGTCGGCTGCCCGGAGCCGGTACGCGCGGTGAGGACGATGCCGGCCACCGCCGCGACGATGCCCGCCAGGGCGTACACCGCGATCAGGTACTTGTTGATCTTGATGCCGGCGAGGCGGGCGGCGGTGTCGTTGCCGCCGATCGCGTAGATGTTCCGCCCGATGTCGGTGTACTTCAGCATCAGGTGAACGATGATGGCGACCACGATCAGGATGCAGACCTGCACCGGGATGCCGGCGATCCGGCCGCGGGCGATGAAGATGAACAGGTTGTCGCCGAGGACGAAGCCCTGCGCGCGGCCGCCGGAGATGAGCTGGGCGACACCCTTGTACGCGGCGAGGCCGGCCAGGGTCGCGATGACGGGGTTGACGCGGCCGTACACGATGATGAGGCCGTTGAGGACGCCGGCCACGATGCCGACGCCGATGGCGGCCGCCATCCCGAGGAACGGGTTGTGCCCGGTCGACATGAAGGCCATCGCGGAGATGACCGAGGCGATGCCGGTCTGCGAACCGACGGAGATGTCCAGCGCGCCGCAGATGATCACGACGGTCTGCACCACGGCGAGCAGCCCGGCGACGGTCGCGGCCTCACCGATCACCTGCACGTTGTCCCAGGTGAGGTAGCCGGAGTTCAGCCAGCTGAAGACCGCGACGACGACGATGAGCGCACCGACGAGACTGACGTTCCCTGGGCCGATGACGGACAGGATCCGCCGCGGTGTCGGCTCCTTCGGCGGGGTGTCCACCGGCTCGCGGGTGGCGGTTGTCATCTGATCTCCTCCGAGGAATCCCCGCTCTTCATAGCGGGAGGGATCGGACCCTGCGGAGCAGGGCGAAAAGGCCGGTTCGCCGCCGACTGGGCGGTCCGGTGTGTATTCCTAACCACCTGCAGGGTCACACGTTGGCGTGACAGCTCGGGCACGTGGCGGCCAGGAGCGTGAAGCGGGGGTTCGAATACCGCTTCTATCCGAGCGATGCGCAGGCAGCCGAGCTGTCGCGCACGTTCGGGTGTGTGCGGAAGGTCTACAACATGGCCTTGGCGGCTAGAACTGAGGCATGGGCGCTGCGGCGTGAGCCGGTCGGCTACAACGCTACGTCGGCGATGCTCACGGCGTGGAAGAAGACCGAGGAGCTGGCCTACCTCGACGACGTGTCCTGTGTACCCCTGCAACAAGCGCTCCGGCACCTGCGGACCGCCTTCACCCACTACTTCGCCAAACGCGCCAACTACCCGCGGGCCAAAGCCCGGCTCAAGATCGCGCGTATTCATGCGCGGGTCGCTGGCCGGCGCGTGGACCACCGGCACAAGCTGACGACTCGTCTCGTCCGTGAGAACCAAACGGTCGTAATCGAGGACCTCACCGTGGGCAACATGCTGAAGAACCGACGCCTGTCCCGGGCAATCTCCGACGCGGCATGGAGGGAGTTCCGCGGCATGCTGGAGTACAAGGCCCAGTGGTACGGCCGTGAGGTGATCGTGGTCGTCCGCTGGTTCCCCTCCTCCGGGCTGTGCTCGCACTGTGGCGCCAGGCAAGACACGATGCCGCTGCACGTCCGTACCTGGACGTGTAGATGCGGCATGACCCATGACCGCGACGTGAACGCGGCTAAGAACCTTCTGGCCGCCGGGCTGGCGGTATCGGCCTGTGGAGCCGGTGTAAGACCTCAACGGAACACTCCGGGCGGGCGGTCGGCGACGAAACAGGAACCCCTACAGCGCGAGCCGTAGGAATCCCGGCCCCTCCAAGGCCGGGAGGATGTCAATGCTGTCCCTCCGATAGCGACGACGACGTGGTGAGGTCCTCCGCCATGGCGAGGCCGAGGATGGCCTCTTCGGAAGCGTCGGCCCGGTCGAGCTCGCCGGTGATGTGGCCGTTCTGCATGACGATGACTCGGTCGGCCAGTCCGAGCACCTCGGGGAGTTCGGACGAGATGACGAGGACGGCCACGCCCGAACGGGCGAGGTTGTCGATGAGATGGTAGATCTCGGCCTTGGCGCCGACGTCGATGCCGCGGGTGGGCTCGTCCAGGATGAGCACCTTGGGCTTGCGGGCCAGCCAGCGGGCGAGCACGACCTTCTGCTGGTTTCCGCCGGACAGCTTGCGCACCTCGTGCTCGATGCTCGGCGTACGCACGTTGAGCCGGTCGACGTACTCCCTGGTCAGCCTGCGTTCCTCGGCGCGTTTGACGAAGCGGAAGCGACGCAGCCGGTCCAGCACGACCAGCGAGGTGTTGTCGCGGACCGAGCGTTCGAGCAGCAGCGCCTGGGCCTTGCGCTCCTCGGGCGCGTAGCCCATGCCGGCGCGTACGGCGTCGCTCGGCTGCCGCAGGCGTACGCGCTTGCCGTCGACCCGGACCTGCCCGGAGCGGATCGGCAGGTCGCCCACCAGCGCCCCGGCCAGTTCCGAACGGCCCGCGCCGACGAGCCCGGCCAGGGCGACGACCTCGCCGGCGTTGACGGTGAAGGTGATGTCGCGCACGTCGTCGGAGGTGACGGCGTCGACCTCGAGGACCACCTTGTCCGTGGCGGCGTGGTCGCGGGCGAACATGGCCGACAGGTCGCGGCCGACCATCATCCGCACGATCTCGTTCTCGTCGGTGTCGGCCGCGTCCCGCACCCCGACCAGGCCGCCGTCGCGCAGCACCGCGATGCGGTCGGCCAGCTGGAAGATCTCCTGCAGCCGGTGGGACACGTAGACGACGGCGAGCCCGTCCTCGCGCAGCCGCCGGATGAGGGTGAACAGCGCCTCCACCTCGTGCTCGGACAGCGACGAGGTCGGCTCGTCGAACGCGATCACCTTCGCGTCCGTGGTCAG
>JAODNL010000186.1 GCA_025465405.1 Pseudonocardiales bacterium
ACGGCCTGTGCCGAACGCGAGCTGCCGCTGTTCGGAGTGTGCCTCGGCCACCAGGCGATCGGTGCGGTGTTCGGAACTGGGCCATCGGTCATCATCCGGGCTCCCGAACTGCTGCACGGCAAGACGAGCGAGGTCGTGCACGACGGCACCGGCGTGCTCGCCGGCCTGCCCTCACCGTTCACCGCGACGCGGTATCACTCGCTGGCCGTGGAGGAGTCCGCCTTGCCTCCCGAGATCGAGGTCACCGGCCGGACCGGGTCGGGAGTGGTGATGTCGCTTCGGCACCGGACGCTGCCGATCGACGGCGTGCAGTTCCATCCCGAGTCGGTACTCACGCAGGGCGGACATCGAATGGTGGCCAACTGGCTGGTCCGCTGCGGAGCATCCGTGGACTTCGCGCGTGCGGACGCGCTCGGCGCGGAGGTCGATGCGCTGCGCGCGACCGCGTTCGCCGCCCTCTGACGGCTACGCGACGCGCGTACCGGACTGCCACACCTCGGCCACCAGAGGGACGCCCGGCCGGTAGGCGAGGTGCACGTAGCTGGGTGCGTCGAGCACGACGAGATCGGCTCGGCGCCCTGGCGTCAGCGAGCCGATGTCGTTGCGGCGCAAGGCTTTCGCTCCGGTCGCTGTGGCCGCGTGGACGGCCTCGGCCGGCGTCATCCGCATCTCTCGGACCGCGAGCGCGATCGCGAGCGGCATCGACGTCGAGTACGCCGAACCGGGATTGCAGTCGGTAGCCAGCGCGACGGCGGCGCCGGCGTCGAGCAGCCGCCGCGCGTCGGGATAAGGAGATCTCGTCGAGAACTCGGCGAGCGGTAGCAGGGTGGCGACGGTGCCGGATCCGGCCAGCGCGTCGACATCCTCGTCCGTCAGATGAGTGCAGTGATCAGCGCTCGCCGCCCCGAGTTCGACCGCGATGCGCACCCCCGGCCCGGTGGTGAGCTGGTTGGCGTGCACGCGCGCGCCCAGACCCTTCGCCGTACCCGCGGTGAGGACCGCGCGCGTCTCGTCGCCGTCGAAGGCACCGACCTCGCAGAAGGCGTCGATCCACCGCGCGTACGGCGCGCAGGCGTCGAGCATGGGACCGGTGACCTGCGCGAGGTAGTCGTCGCGATCGATGTCGGGGGGTACGACATGTGCACCGAGGAACGTCGTCTCGTCCGTGAACTCGCGCGCCACGCGGAGCGAGCGCTCCTCGGTCGCGACGTCGAGGCCGTAGCCGGACTTGCACTCGAACGTCGTGACGCCGGCACGGACCAACTCGGTGCGCAAGCGCGCCAGGTTCACGCGCAGCGCGGCGTCGGTGGCAGCGCGGGTTGCGGCGACCGTTGTGCGGATTCCCCCTGCCGCATAAGGCATTCCGGCCATCCGCGCGGCGAACTCCGCGGTGCGGTCGCCGGCGAAGACGAGGTGGGCGTGCGAGTCGACGAAGCCGGGGACCACGGCGCGCCCGCCGAGCTCGACGCGCTCGTCGGCCGCCGGTGCCGAGGATGCCGCGCCGACCCACGCGATGCGGTCGTCCTCGATGACAAGCGCTGCCTCGGGAATCTCACCGAGCTCGGCATCCTGCGTCGCGAGCAGCCCGATGCCGGTCAGCAGGATCGTCACCTCGGGAGCCCCTCAATTGCCGGCCGCGTCACGCTTGGGCGCGAGTCTGCCAGGCTGACCCGAAGCATACGAAGGGCGCTGGTACATCCGTAGCCGCTTCGGTGGCCGCGGCCAATGCCGTAGCGGTGTTGTTGCCCGCGGCCAGCAGATCGTGATACCGAAGCATGGTCTGGGCAGCGACCTCGTCGTGAACCTTGGCAACGCTCGATATGACGCTGCGGGCACCCAGCCGTAGCAGAGCGCTTGTCAGCCCGAGGGTTTCGTCCCCGGCGCGGATGGTGGACTGACCGAGCTCACAAGCGGAGAGCACGACGTGTTCCGCGAAATATTCGGTGGGACGGAACTCGTACGCGTATACGACCCCGTCCGCCAGCCGAATCGAGGAGAACAGTGGATTCTCCGGCTCATGCCGGCCGTGCGCTGCTATGTGGACAATGCTCGACGAGGTCAGGGCATCGCGTAGATGTTGACGCTGCGCGCCCGCACTGAACACGGTTGCACCGGGCCAGCACCGGCCCACGGCTTTAGCTTCGGCTTCGGCATGATGCAGCCCTGGACCGGCGAAGGCGCTGACGCCGATCGTGTCGCGAGGGCTGTGCTTTCCGGCGGCGGCGAGCCACGCCGTCGCTGACGGGGCGACGACCAGCGGGCGACCACGCAACGACGGAATCAGGTTCCACG
This sequence comes from Pseudonocardiales bacterium, assembly GCA_025465405.1. Classification (GTDB taxonomy): domain Bacteria; phylum Actinomycetota; class Actinomycetes; order Mycobacteriales; family Jatrophihabitantaceae; genus RYN-117. The sequence continues at coordinate 2,293 of JAODNL010000186.1, forward strand.
GCAATGCAGTGAGCGGGCCGGTCGGTGTCAGGACGAGCGCGGCGTCGCTGAGCTTCAGCGGCGCCAGCATCAGCTCGTCCAACGTGGCGAGCGAGCGGTTCAGAGAACCCTGCACGGCCCCCAGCAGTGGGCCGGTCAGGTCCCCGGAAGCCAACACATCCAGCGATGCGCGGATTCGGCGGCCGGCCTCGTGCACCGTGCCGATCGATGCGAGTGAGACGAGGCGGGCTCGCCCGTCCTCGACCACGAGTCCGTGCAGGCCGCCTCGTGCCTGGAAGAACGAGACGAGCAGCGACGAGTACTCGTGCAGACCATTTGCTATCGATGCAAACGATGCTGGGTCGGCTGCATCGCCAGAGCCGTCGGCCTGCCACGACTGCGCGCGAAGCATCCGCTGGAGGTCCGCTATTCGCTTTCGGGTCGCCGCCACGACGCCGGCGGCATTGGGATCGGATTCGATCGCTCGTAGCTGCTCGGCCGTCTGGCGCAGTTCCGACAGCAATGCTGCGTTGGTCTCGTCGTCCGGCGCCTCGACCAGTCGGAGTCGCGCCGCCACGGCCCGGCTTTGTTCGACTGCTGCCAACGCGGCAACCGGGTCTGCTCTCGTCAACGACAGATCCAGGTAGAGCTCGGCGAGCTGGCGGCCGTGGATGGCACCGGCGGTCTGCAGATCCAGGCTGCCGAATCGAGCCTGGTGCCGCGTCAGCTCGGCGAGCCCCGAGCGGATCTCGCGTCTGGCCGCGCCGGCGTTGCCGGCGACGACGTGCAGCTTGGCCCGTACCAGCCTGATCTGCAGGCGCGCTGACACGGGGTCGTTGGGTCGAACCGGTCCGGCCTCACCGGCCACAGCGCGCGCCTTGTCGACGTGGCCCGAACGCAGCAATGCCTCCGCTGCGATCAGCCGCGCTGCGCGCTCACGGCTCGGCATCCGCGCCGCGCCGAATTCATCAGCAAGCCGGAGAGCCGGTCCGGCCAGCCGAGTGCCCGGCCGCCCAGCCGTGTGGTCGGCCTGCAGCAACGTGAGCTCGGCCTCGCGGCGCCACCGGTCGTTGGACCGGCGTCGGAACCGCGTGCGGGCAGCCCCCGCCAGCCGCCTGGCCGCCTCGATCTCACCACCGAGCAACGCGCACTCGGCACGCGCCAGCTCGACCTCGCCGACGTCGTTCCAGAGTCGAGCCGCACGGAACAGCGCATGAGCTTCGCTCAAGCTGGCATCTGCCTCGCGGTGCAGACCTGCTTCCACCAGGACTCGGGCCCGATCGAGCAACACGACCGCGAGAGACAGGCCGGACTCGACTGCCCGCACCTCATCCATGATTCTCAAGGCCGTGGCGAGATTGCCGGCGAGGAACTCGAGATAGCCGAGATTGTGCCGCGCCTTCGCCCGCTCTGTCGGCCAGTCGTTGTCGTTCGCGATGGTGGCCGCCGCCACCAGGTCAGCTCGGGCCCGGACGAGATTGCCGCGGAACAGATGGGTGGTTCCCCGGTTGAGCATCAGCCGATAGGCATCCATCGGTTCGGCATGGCCGATCAGCTCTTCGGCCCGGTCGAGGTCGTGGACGGCGCCTTCCACATGGCCGCCGCGAAGCCGCATGTAGCCCATCTGACTATGGCTGAGGAACTCCAACCTCGGGTCACGTGCGATACGAGCGTGATTATTCGCGCTCGAGAGTGCGGCCAGCCCGGCCTCGAGCCCGTTGAGCTCGGATTCGCTGCTTGCGATGCTGATCCACACGTGGGCACGCAACCGCTGACGGTCACGCTCGTCAGGGCCGTCCAGCTCGAGTTCGTCCAAGCGCTGGAGGGCTCGTCGAAGCAGCCGCAAAGCCCGCGCCGGCTGACCCGCGTCGTTCTTGGCGATGCCGTCGCGGTGCAACCGGCGAACGCCGGCCAGCGGATCCGTTGCACGCTCCCGCATGGCGCTACTTCATCACGGGCCCGATGGTCGGTCCAGACCGGTCGCCGACGTCAGTGCGGCCCATCCTCGGGCTACCGCGCTCGCTACGTCGATCGAATCGAGGTCTCCAGCCGACAGGGCCTGCTGTGCGACCTGTCCGGCGAGGATCGGCGCGGCGAAGGAGGTTCCGCTCCATGTCGCGAAGCCGCCGCGGAAGTCGTCCATGTCGATGCCGGCTCGATACCCATCGCCGGCGACCGATACGGCCGCGATCGGCTGCAGCGCGGCGTTGATGGTCGTCGGCATCGTGCTGACGACGGCCGCGCCGTTGCGGTGACAGATCACCCAGTCGCCGGCGTTGCTGAACAACGCGATGCTCCGGCCATCGGGATTGAGCGCTCCGACGCTGATGACCGGCAGGACGTCCGGCTCCGTGGAGGTGACCGGCCCCTCCGCGTTCGGTGCGAATCCCGCGGGGTACATGTGTCGAGGTGTCGCGTCGTTTCCGGCGGCGGCGACGACGGCAACTCCGCGGGCGGCGAGCTCGGTCAACGGGGCCAACAGCAGCTGGTCGTACGCCTGATCCGACGGCAGCTCGTGGTAGTAGCCGAGCGACAACGTCACGACATCGAGCGCCCGATCGGGGCGCCCCTCGACGAGCGCCAGCTCCTGCCGGAACAGCAGCCGGTTGACGGCCGCGAGCAGGTCGCCCTCTTCGACGATGCCGTCGCTGTACATGACGCGGACAGCAAGGATGTTGGCGTCCGGGCACGTCTGCCTGATGATGCCCGCGATGAACGTGCCGTGACCCGCGTCGGAGTCCAACGTCCCCTCCAGCGGGTCGTTCAGAGTTCCCGTGATCTCGCCGTTCGTAGCCGGGTCGGTGAGTCCGATCGGCAATCCGGCGACGGTGGGTGCGCGATCGACGATTGTGTCGGGCAGCCAGGGATGTTCACCGACTCCGGTGTCCAACACTGCCACGACGGGTCGACGACACGACAGCTCCGTGTCTGAGCAGCGCCGCGGCTCGTCACCTATCCAGGTGACGGGTGCCCGGCCGCCAAAGCCCGGCACCGCATACTCCGAGCTGACGTTTCCCCCGCCCGCGTAGGGGTTTCCGCTGGTAAAGGGATTCCCGCTGGTAAACGGGTTTCCGCTGGTAAAGGGATTCCCGCTCGTGAAGGGGTTGCCGGTGATATGGCCGCCGGACGCCGCGAGCAGGTGATCGACGCTGACCTTGTTTGCGAGCACACTCGTCGGGCCGACGATGGATCGGAAGTACTGGAGCACGACCCAGGCGTCCGGCGGAACCGAAGGCTGATCCGAAGCTGGTGACAGTTCCACCCGCGTCACGAGCACGCGCGCGGCCAGCTCGCCGAGCTTGTACCGCGCGGCTACTGCTTTGAGCTCGGGGTCAACCGGACGAAACGTTGTCGTCAGCCCTGCGAGCTCGGCCGCCCGTTCCAGTGGACCGGACACCTCGGCGACATCCCGATCGCGGACGAGCAGCCGGGATCCTACGTACACCGTGGGACGAATGGTCTGCCCCGGCAGGCGCACCGCGGTCGCGGAGTCGAGCACTCGCGCGCCGTGCCGGTTCAACACGTAGGCGGGTGGGCTGAGGGAGGGTTCCCGCCGTCGAGAAGCCGGACGTGGGGCCGCGCCGTCAGATTCCGAGTTCGTCATCGCCACTTCTTATCTGAAAGGGGTTGGGACGGCGGTCCAGCTAGCT
>JAODNL010000211.1 GCA_025465405.1 Pseudonocardiales bacterium
CCAGTCCCAGGTCGGGATGTCGAGCAACACCGCAGCCGGGGGCGGCACCCGCATCGCGGCGGCCGGACCCGCAGCCGGGCCCGGAGCCGGACCCGGAGCGGGCGTGCCGAACCGGTGAAGCAGCAGCCGCCAGGCCTGTCGGGCATCCTTGCCGGTCACCCGCTGCTCGAGCACCGCGGGCACGAGCGAGTCGAGCACGAGCCCGGTCGCCGGCAACCGCAGCCCGGGCCGGTACCGCCGGACGTCCTGCAGCCGTGGCTGATCTGACAGATCGAGGGCGGACCAGTCGTCGTCGGCGCCGAGCAGTGCCGGCACCCGGTCCAGCAGCCAGCCCGCACCGGGACCCCACGCGGTGGCCGTGACGGTGTCGCCGCCGGAGTGCAGGCCGGAGCGCAGCGCGATCGAGCCGTCGCCGTCGGGCGTGGCGCAGGCCCACCAGAATGTGCTCTGAGCGTCGACGTGGTGGGCCGGATCGCCGCTGCCGCGCCGCAGGGGGCCCAGCGTCGCCAGGACGTCGACGGGCCGGCCGGCCGCCCACACCCGCTCCCGGGCGATCACAGGTCCGACGAGAAGCGGATCGCCCCGTCCGGCACGACGACGTCCGGCCACACCCGGGCGCCCGCGAGCAGTTCGACCCCCCGGCCGATGTGGGCCCGGTCGCCGACCACCGCATCCTCCAGGACCGCGCCTTCGCCGACCACGGTGCCGAAGCCGATCACCGAGCGGCGCACGACCGCACCGGCGCGGACCGTCGCACCGTCGAACAGCACCGACCCCTCGACGACCGCGCCGGCTCCCACGCTGGCCCGAGCGCCGACGGTCGTGCCGCCGGACACCACCGCGGACGGGTCAACCTCCGCGCCGGGCAGAAGCAGCGCCGAACCGACCGGTCCGGGCAGCGCCGGCGACGGCGCGAAGCCCTGCACCAGGTCCGCGGAGCCGGCGACGAAGTCCGAGGGGCGGCCCAGGTCGCGCCAGTACGTCGCGTCGACGTGGCCGGCGATCCGCGCGCCGGCACGCAGCAGGCCGGGGAACGTCTCGCGCTCGACGGACACGGCGCGCCCCGACGGGATCGAGTCGATCACCGCGCGGTCGAAGACGTAAGTGCCGGCGTTGATCTGGTCAGAGATCGGATGGGGGTCCTTCTCTAGGAACGCAGTCACCCAGCCGTCGGCGTCGGTCGGAACGCAGCCGAACGCGCGCGGGTCGGCGACCTTGGTCAGGTAGAGCGTCACGTCAGCGCCCGTGCTGTCGTGCGTGGCCAGCAGCGCACGCAGGTCGACGCCGGACAGGACGTCGCCGTTGAAGATCAGCACCGTGTCGCCGCGCAGCCGGTCGGCCACGTTGCGGATGCCGCCGCCGGTCCCTAGGGGCTCTGCCTCGACCACGTACTCCATCTCGACGCCGAAGTCCGAGCCGTCGCCGAAGTAGGAGGCGAAGACGTCGGCCTGGTAGGACGTGCCGAGCACGATGTGCCGGACGCCGGCGTCACGGATGCGCGCGATCAGGTGGGTGAGGAACGGGACGCCTGCGGTCGGCAGCATCGGCTTTGGCGCCGACAGTGTCAGCGGGCGCAGGCGGGTGCCCATTCCACCGACGAGGATGACCGCGTCCGTTCCCATACCCCACCTCGTTTCCGTTGCGGAGAGACTGTCACGACCGGTCACCCGTCGCGACGCTGGGCCTCGGCGCCGGCGGCGATCCGCGGAACTCGGCGAGCCACCACCGAGCGCATCCCGAGGCCCGCTCGCAGCGCCAGCCGCACCGGCAGCCACCGCCAGCCCGCGTAGCGGGCCGCGAGGTAGCGCCAGGCGCTGCGGTGATGCTCGGTGGCCATCCGCGCCGCGTCGCGGGAAGTGGCGTGACCGCCGGCGTGGCGCACCACGGCCGACGGGACGTAGACGTTCTGCCAGCCGGCGCGCCCGAGGCGTTCGCCGAGGTCGAGGTCCTCGAAGTACATGAAGAATCCCGGATCGAAGCCGCCGACCGCGTCGAACGCGTCGCGACGCAGCAGCAGGCACGAGCCGGACAGCCAGCCGGCCGTCCGCTCCCGCGGCGACTCGGTCTCGACCCGGTAGGCCGCGGTCCAGGGATTCGACGGCCACCACCAGCCGAACAGCGCGTGACCGATGCCGCGTCCGAGCGACGGCAACGCGCGGGCCGACGGGTAGATGGCGCCGTCGGGCGTGTGGATCAGCGGCCCGAAGGCGGCGCCCTGCGGCCAGCGGTGCGCCGCGGCGAGCAGCTGGTCCAGCGAGCCCGCCTCCCATTCGATGTCCGGGTTGGCGACGACGACGAACTCCGCGGTGGTGTCGTGGACGCCCAGGTTCGCGGCGCGGCCATAGCCGAGGTTGCCGCCCGTCTCGACGACGCGGACTCCCGGTCGCCCCCCCGCCGCCTCCACCGAGCCGTCCGTGGAGCCGTTGTCCGCCAGCACGACGTCCAGCGGGTGCTCGGTGGCCGCGGCGAGTGAGGTCAGGAACGTCTCGAGCGAGGCTCCCGGCGAATACGTGACGGCGACGACGCCGATCGGCGACGTCATCGTGGCCACGGTCCCGACCGACCACGGACGCCGTCGGCCAGCCCCCGCAGCATGTAGCGCACATTGCGGGCCCGCGGACCCACCATGACGCTGAAGACGAGGAACTTCGCCAGCACGCGCGGCACATCCTGCGCGATCCAGACGCGCGGGGTGTGCGGGCGGCGGTACAGCGCGATCCGATTCCGCATGATGTAGTACAGCCGCACCGGCCCGTGCACGACCTGCTGCCGCCCGCCGGGCAGCGAACGCCGGTCGTCACCGAGCCGGTGCTGCATCAACGCCGCGCACACGCCGAACAGCGTGTAGCCGCGCGAGCGCGCCCGGAAACTCCATTCCAGGTCGACGTTGTCGATGAACAGCCCGTCGTCCATCCCGCCGACCTCGTCGAGCACGGTGAGCGGGATGAGCGCCCCGGAGCTGATCAGGAAGTCGCACTCGACGTGGCGGGTGGTCGCGTCGCACCACAGCTTCTGGCTCATCGGGAAGGCGACCCGTACGAACGGCGCGTCGCGGTCCTCCCGCGGGTCGTGGAACCGGGGCCCGACCGCACCCACCCGGACGTGCGCCGAGAGTTCGAGCCACGCGCCGAGGAGGGCATCGACCATGCCCGGCGACGGCACGCTGTCCTGGTCGAGGATCAGCACATGGGTGTGTCCGTGCTCGCGGGCCCAGCCGATGCCAGCGTTCTGTGCCGCGGCCAGGCCGACATTGGACCCCTGCTCGAGCAGGACGACGTCGGCGCCCGTGAGCGCACGGTCGATGTCGGGCGAGGCGTTGTCGACGACCACCAGCGCCTGCACCTGCGGGCCGACCGCCGCGATCGACGCGCGCAGTGCGGCCTCGTCAGGGTGGAAGGACACGAGGACGGCGCACACCGAATGGTTCACGCCTGGTCCGCTCCTGAGGTGCGTCGAATCTGTCGTCCGCCGCAGCCTACCGAGCGCACCGAGGTGCCCGCCGTCGCCTCTTGGCGATTACCGAGCGTGCTAGGCCGTTACTCGCACGCAGCGGATCAATGTGTTGTGGACAACGTCGATGTCGATGCCGTACACGCAGATGTTGTGTGATCCGGCCGGGACCGGAACGACGACCGCGAAGCCCAGTTGGTCGGTCACCGTGTGGTAGATCCGCTTGACGTCTGGCCGCGACGCGTTGGCCGTGAACGGGTATCCCGAGCCGTCGACATAGATGTGGACGCGGATCGAGCGATCCAGATGATCTGGGTCGAGGGCCCACCCGGCGACGCGGAAGTGGTTGGCGCTGACCGCCCGCACGCTGTCGACGTGCCCGATGGGCGCAGCGAGCATCGTCGGCTTGAACCAGTTGGTCGGCAGCCCCATCGCGCCCTGCAGCTCGAACCCGGTGGTTGCGATTCGCTGCGCGACCCCGCGCGAGTCGAGGCCGTCGACGAATCCGCTCACGACGCGTCCGCCGAGCGGGCCGTGCCCGTCGCGACCGGTGATCTCGATCTTGGTGAGTCTGGCCAGGCCGTAGCTGCTCGCGATCCCGGCGACCGAGACGGTGCGCTGCCACGTGAGGTAGGGGTCGCCGCTCTGGACGTTGTCATAGGGATCGGCCTTCGCGACAAGGTAGGGCTGACCGCCGGCAGCCGTCCAGCCGCCGTCCGACGCGGAGAACTGCGCGAAGATCGTGCGACCGCCGTACTGAAGCACGGTGTTGGCGTTGCCGCTGAGCGCCGGCGGGTAGTCGGTCCATAGCACCTGTCCGGCCGCGTCGTAGCGCGTCATGCCGCCGTAGACCTGGCAGGACGTTGTGTCGCAGATGTCATAGGGCTGGCCGCCGCTGCTTTCGACGGCGTTGCGGCCGTAGGAGCGGGCGGCGATGGCCTGGGCTTGAACCGCCGCCGCCTCCCACGAGGCGGGCATCTCGCGCGGCACGACGCCCGCGGTGTACTGGTCCAGCGACGCCCGGTTGATCGACAGCACGCCGCTGCCGCCCCGGACGGATCGGATGACGCCCCGGTAGACGGTCGACGAGCCGTCGGACAGGTAGAGCCGGATGGTCCCGGCGGGGCGGCTGAACTCGGCGCCGTTCGGGACGCCGGCCCGCAGCGTGTGCCACGCCCCTGCGACCAACCGTTGCAGGGTGAGCGTGGTCACGCCCGCGGTGGCGATCAGCCGGAACCGGGTCACGCCGGCCGTCGTCACCGCGCCGACTCCGGTCACGCGAAGACCGGGCGAGGGCGCGACCACGGTCGTCGCCCCGCTACCGGACACCAAGACCCGGATCGTGCCGGGATTGCTGAGCGCGACCAGTGACGTGTTCGGGTAGTAGAACTGCACGATCTGACGGGCGGTCAGGTGCTGGATCGCGGCACCGCGCGCACCGTACTGACTCATCCCATGCCCGTGCCCGTTGCCGCGGCCGGCGAGGACGAGCGACCCGCTCGAGGGCATGACATATACCTCGGCCGCGGTGGCCGGCCCCGCGACGAAGACCCCTCCCGCGAGCGCGACGGTGGCCGCGACGATGACCAACACACCCCGACGAGCTCTGCGTCCCATTAGCACGGGCTCCTCACAAATCGGCGGCGACACGCCCCAAACGACTCACCGGGCAGCCTAGACACACCAGCCCCGTGAGGCCAGTCCTGTCACACCAATAACAGGATCACCGGGCCGGCTGGCGGCTCCGCACGCCCGCCGCGACGGCCGCGAGGACCAGGTCGACGACGATGAGGATCGCGCGCGAGGCGACCACGACGGCCAGTGCCTGCCCTGACGTCAGCGTCGCGCGCAGCACGAGGGTCAGGACCACGTCACGGACGCCGGCACCTGCCGGTGCCGGGATGAACAGGATCCCGGCCGAGACGGCCAGTGCCATCCCGCCGATCGACAAGAGGACCGTCGAGAGCCCACCTCCGCCGATCGCGAGGGCCAGGATCGCGACGTGGCCGCCCAGCGCGACGAAGGAGGCGATTGACCACGACGACGCCCGGAGGCTGTCGCGGACGTGCAGCCGCTGCCCGAGCGGTTCGCGGCGGATCAGCCCGAACGCCCGATCCAGCAGCGTCGGGATCGCGCGCGGGTGCAGCAGGGCGATCAGGAACGGCAACGCCAGCAGCAGCCACCAGTAGCGCGACAGCGCATGCGCGTCAGACAGCGGCAGGAGCACGCAGGCGAGGGTCAGTCCGACCGCGCAGCTGAGCACGATCGTGATCAGGTTGGCCGCAAGCATCGTCCGCCGGGACGCCCCGCGAGCCCGACCCGCTTCCATCTGGATCAGCACCGGCCACACCGATCCCGGCAGATATTTGCCGAGCTGGCTGGTGAAGAACACGCGCGCGCCGACGGACCACGGCATGTCGACGCCCAGGCCGAGCAGGACCTCACGCCACACCGGGTAGGTGAGCGCCAGGCCGGCCGCGCCGACGACGAGGCTGGCCAGCATCGCCCCGACGCCGATCTTGTCGAGCGCGTCGGCGAACGAGTGCCGCTGGTGATAGATCGCGAATGCGGCAGCAGCGACGACGACCGCGACGACCGCGCCGCCGAGCACCGCGCGAAGCCGATCGATATGTGGCTGCTGCTCGGGGGCAGCGGGATCTTCTGCGCCGGAGCGCCCGTCGGCATCAGTCACGAGGCTCGCATCGTAACGTGGACGCGTTATCGGCCTGCGACGGTGGGAGCGTGCGTGCGAGTTCTGGGCTTCGGGACCTACGACCTCGGCCGGCATCCCCGCGCGGGCGTCATGCTCGACGGCCTGCGCGCCCACGGCGACGACGTCATCGAGGTCAACGAGCCGCTGGGCTTCAGCACCGCCGAGCGAGTCGCCATGCTCGGTAAGCCGTGGCTGGCGTACCGGCTGGCGCTGCGACTACTCGCGCGCTGGGCCCACCTTGCGCGGCGCGCGCTGCGGGCTCGGCGTCGCGGAGCGTTCGACACAGTGGTCGTCGGCTACCTCGGCCATTTCGACGTGCTGCTGGCTCGGATCCTGTTCCCGCGCACCCGGATCGTGCTGGACCTGCTGATCTTCGCGGCCGACACCGCTCGTGATCGACGAGCCGCCGGCGGGCTGAAGCTTCGGCTGCTCGACACCCTGGACCGGCTCGCCGTGCGGTGCGCGGACGTGATCGCGCTCGATACGGACGAGCACTTGCGCCTGCTGCCGGAGCGTTCGCGGTACAAGGGCGTCGTCGTGCTGGTCGGCGCCCCCGCCGCCTGGTTCGCAGCCGGCGACGCACCGTCGGACCCGACCGCCGCGGCGCTCCGGGTGGTGTTCTTCGGTCTCTACACCCCGCTGCAGGGCGCGACCGTGATCGGTGAGGCGCTCGCGCTACTGGCCGACCGTCCGGAGATCGAAGTGACCATGATCGGCAACGGTCAGGATTTCGAGCGGGCCCGGGCAACCGCCGCCGGGAACCGGTCCGTGACGTGGCGGGAGTGGGTGGAACCCACCGCGCTGCCGGGAATCGTCGCGGCCCACGATGTCTGCCTCGGCATCTTCGGCACGTCCGCCAAGGCCCAGCGGGTGGTGCCGAACAAGGTCTACCAGGGGGCAGCCGCCGGCTGCGCGATCATCACGTCCGACACCCGGCCACAGCGCCGCGTTCTCGGCGACGCCGCCTTGTACGTCGCTCCGGGTGATCCGGCGGCGCTCGCCGACGCGCTCCGGTCGTTGGCGGCCGACCCGCCCCGCACCAAGGAACTGCGGGCCGCGGCGCGCACGACAGCGGCCGAGCGATTCACCGCGTCTGCCATAGTTGAGCCGCTTCGTGAACACCTCAGCCACTGAGACGATGACGTCGCCGAGGAGGTCAGCTTGAACCCCGCACCGCCACTTACGCCGATGGCGACCCTTCGCAGGTCGGTTGTGAAACCGAATCTCCGGCAGCTCGCACCTGGACGGGTGCTCGAAGTCGGGTGCGGTCAGGGCAGCTTCGGTGCCCGGATCGCAGCGATGTGCGGTTACGTCGGCGTCGAGCCGGACGAGCAGTCCTTCACGATCGCGCGCGAGCGCATCGAACCGCTCGGCGGCCAGGTGATCCATGGTCTGTCCGACGAGGTTGCGCCGGACGGTCAGTTCGATGCCGTCTGCGCATTCGAGGTACTCGAGCACCTCGAGCACGACACCGACGCGCTGGCGGACTGGCTGCTCCGCGTCCGTCCCGGCGGCGCAGCGGTCGTCTCTGTGCCCGCGTGGCCGGACCGGTTCACCGTCATGGACGAGATGGTCGGCCACTTTCGCAGATACCGTCCCGACGAGATCGACGCGGTACTCGAGAAGGCCGGACTGACAGAGGTACGCCATGTGCTCTACGGGTGGCCGCTCGGCTACGCGCTGGAAGCCGCTCGCACGCGGATCGCGAAGCGACGCGGCGTCGCGAGCGAGGACGCCATGGCGGCTCGGTCGGCGACCAGTGGCCGCCTGTTCCAGCCGAAACGCGTTGCCGGTGCTGTGGTTCGGGTCGGCGCGGCTCCGTTCACCGCGGTGCAGAAGCTGCGGCCGGGCGTCGGTACCGGGCTCGTCGCGGTGGGTGTCCGCCCGCTCAGCTGACGAGGGTCCGGACGACGACATCGACGTCGGGCAGCTCCTCGCCCTTGCCGAAGCGCATCTTCTTCGTG
>JAODNL010000226.1 GCA_025465405.1 Pseudonocardiales bacterium
TTCGGCGTCGGCTCGTCACGCCCGGTCGCCAACCTGTTCCGGCACCTCGGTGTCGCGGCGCTCATCGCCGAGGAGTTCAACTCGCTGTTCCTGCGCAACGCGATAAACGCGGCCTTGCCCGCCCTGACGGTCCCAGGGGCGACCGCACAATTCGGCGACGGCGATCGCGGCACGTTCGACATCGCCACCGGCGAGTACCGCAACGACACGACCGGCATCGTGGGACAGGCGCCACCGCTTCCGCCGCTGGTACTGGAGATCATCGCCAGTGGTGGCATCCTGCCGCGCCTGGCCGAGCAGGGGTACCTGCCCATCGAGTTGCTCGACGTGCTGCGCTCCGGGGCCATCCCCGCCGACGCGGGAGCGGGCGTGGCATGAACGTGCCTGAGGTCTGCGGTAACTACTTTCTCGAGTACCCGCGCGTGGCCGCTGACGCGATCATGCGACTGCCCGTGTCCGCGCGGATCGGGACTGGCGCGAAATGAGCACCCAGCAGCTTGCGATCGGTGTCTGGCGGGTTCCCACCAGCAAGGGTGATCGGGACAACGCGTTCCTCGTCGATGGCGATGACGGCCTCACGCTGGTCGATGTCGGCTGGGCCGGCGCACCTTGTGTGCTGCTCGGGGCGCTTGCCGAGCTCGGCCGCAAGCTCATCGACCTCAGGCGAATCGTGATCACCCATGCCCACCCGGACCACGTCCGGGGCCTCGCCGAGTTCCGTCGGCAGGTCCCGGACGCGCGCGTGCTCATCCACTCCGACGACGCCGCCTGGCTACACCGCGGTCGCGTGCCGCGCGGCGGCCGGCATGGCGCGCTCGGAGCGGTACTCGACGCGATGCCACTGCTGCACTGGACGCCGGTCGAGCCCGACGGTGAGCTCGTCGACGGCGCCGTAGTGGATGGCAGTGACGGGCTGCGGGTCGTCCACACCCCAGGCCACAGCCCCGGGCACGTCGTGCTTCTGCACGAACCCACCCGCACCCTGCTGGCTGGCGATGCCATCTTCAACCGTGGCAGCCAACCGGCGCAGGGACCGGCGATGCTCGCCCACGACCCAGCGACCGCCGCGCACTCCCTGCAGCTATTGCCTGTGGACGTCACGGCTGTCGGGTTCGCCCACGGTGCACCGCTGCGCGGCGACCAAGTCGCTCGGTACCAGACGTATCGCGCGAGGTCCGCCCGAATCCCTGAATAGCCCATCCGATCAAAGGAAACGAACATGAGAAAACGAACTCGCCAGCTACTCGCATTGCTCTGCGCCGGTGGAACAGTCGCGGCGATTCAGTTGCTGGCCGCAGCCGGGCCGGCCGACGCAGCAGGCCTAGGCGCGGTCGCAGGCGGATGCCAGGTCAGCGCGGACGTGACCGTGAACCCCGGGCTGACCCTCAGCAACAGGCAGTTCAGCTACTCCTACTCCGGCCAACTCTCCGGCTGCTTCTACACCGGCACTGGAGCGGCGAACGGCGGACTGATCACGGCCGGACGAGTTATCACGATCAACGGTCGCGACTACCAGGAGCCTGCTCCCGCCGGCAGCGGGTCCTGCCTCGTCGCTGCCGCTGCGGGCTACGACTTCACGCGCTGGAACAACGGCAAGCAGACCATCGTCAGGTTCGATGCCACGAGCGTCGGTGGAGTGACGACCATAACCGGCAGCGTCGTGCCCAGCTTGGTCCTGCGCGCCGTGAACCCCGCGCCGGGTGAACCCACGTCGGCCATCTTCGAGACCACGCTGTTCTCCGGGCAGACCGTTGCAGGAGTCGTTGACTTCGGCGCTCCGGATACGTCGGTGTGCCTCACATCTAGTGGGCTGATCAACGCAACGATCGTCGGCGCCCTGACACACGCAGGCGTGGGGAACTGACATGAGGCTCAGCGCCGTCACCGCACTTGCGAACCATCGACGCCGGCTCGGCCTCGCAGGCCGGCTCGCCATCGGCATAGCTCTCTCGATCATGATCGCCGGGACGGGACCCGCCTCGGCCGCTCCGCCCGCGCAGACCGCCGACGGGTCTCAGCTGACCCTGGGCAGTTCGCAGTTCGTCAACGGCGGGCCCCTTCCGCTCGCAAGCACATGCCTCGGCCTTGGTCTAGGAAACCCCCCGGCACTGCAGTGGAGCGGCGTGCCGAGCGGTGCGCACGAACTGGCCCTGCTGGTCACCGACCCCCAAGGCGCGACCGGAACGATCAGCCACTGGGTCGTGACCGCGATCCCGACCACGGACCACGGATCCGCGTCCGGAACCGCGCCGGCTGGATCGCGGCAAGGACTCGATAGCTTCTTACTTCCGCTGTGGCTCCCGCCGTGCCCTCCCCCAGGCTCCTTGCACCACTACGTCTTCACGCTGTTCGCGATCGACACGCACCTGACGTTCCTGCTCCCGCCAACAGACGCCCAGGTCCGAATCGCGATGACCGGGCACGTCCTCGCGACCGCCGACCTGGTAGGAACCTTCGGCATCCTCGCCTGACGAAGGACAACTGTCGTCGCGTTCCGAAGCGCCACAGTTGATCGTCGGTCAGACTGCCACCAGGCCCAGATCAATCAGTAGGGTGACGCGGCAGCCCGAGATCGCTACATGTTCTGGCAGCATGCCGGCTCAAGCGATCACCGTGATGGGGGCAGATACGGCAGGTCGCCGCGACCGCTGTTGCCGACGTTGCAGGCATTCCAATCACCCTGGTTGCGTTCGATGCAGGCGTTCGGAGTGTCCGTGATGGACTTGTACGGCAAGTCACCGCGACCGCTGTTGCCGACGTTGCAGGCATTCCAATCGCCTTGGTTTAGTGCGATGCACGAGTCTGGGGTATCGGCATGCACTGGGTCACTCCGCGGCGCCGATGCCAGGGACGGGGCGGCGCCGAAGAGCAGGACGACGGCGACGGCAGGCAGTGCGGCTCTGATCTTCATGAGGTCCTCCGGATGGCGATGCGTGAACGCGTTCAGTCGAGCAATGGCTGCTCGGAACTGGCTCGGACGCGGCGTATCGGCGCTTGGAACCGGCTTGGAGCGATCCCCTTGGACCCGACTAGTCCGACTTATCGGTCACCTGCGTGCTTGCGCGCGATGTCGGGGCATACGGTGGTTTCGCCCCTGGCACTAGGCAAGCCGGGCACCTCGTGATTGATTGATTGTTGATGCCGGCGCCGTGGTGACGCGTGGCTTGGCGCCCGGTGCATGAAGGTGGTGCAACTGTGGGCGGACACGATGGAGATGCCGATCACCGGATCCATTTCCGGGTTCTCGGTCCGCTGCAGGTGTTGCGGGATGGAACCCCGGTCAGCGTCGGCGGTGCTCAGCAGCGGGCGGTGCTCGCCTTTCTCCTTGCGGAGCGAGAACGGGCTGTCTCCGTGGACCAGATCGCGGATGCGCTGTGGGGGGCAAGTCCACCTGCCGGATACGCGGCAACTATCCAGACCTACGTATTTCGCCTCCGGGAGGTGCTGGAACCCGAGCGAGCCAAGGGGGAATCGCCGGGCGTCCTGGTTACCGAGCCGGGCGGTTATCGCCTGACGATCGATCCCGAAGCGGTCGACGCAGCAGACTTCGAGTGTCTGATCGCGTCTGGCGAGAGCTTCGTTGTGCGCGGTCTGCCGGCCGAGGGCGCGGCCGACCTCGCTCGCGCCCTCTCGCTGTGGCGTGGATCGGTGTTGGCCGATCTGGCTGGTTATGACTTCGTCGCCCGGCTCGGTAGCCGCTTGGACGAGCTCCGGTTGCGGGCGGTCGAGTCGCGGATCGACGCGGACCTGGCGCTCGGGCGCCATGCGTCGATGATCGTCGAGCTGAACTCGTTGGCGCAGTCGAATCCGCTGCGTGAACATCTGCAGGCACAACGGATCTTGGCGCTGTACCGCGCCGGGCGGCAGGCGGACGCGTTGGCGGCGTTTCGGTCTGTTCGCGGACGCCTGATGGATGAACTCGGGATCGAACCCGGTGCGGAACTGACTGAGCTTCATCAGTCGATGCTCAACCAGGACGCCGGTCTGCTGCTGGACCACCCAGCGCCCGCTCTGCGGCCGGAGCTCAAGCAGCCGAACGGGCCAGCCCCTCGACTGGTGTATGGGAGGTCATGGCGCCTCCTCGCGATCTCGGTGGCGTCGGCCGTCGTTCTCGCGGCGGTCGCCGTGTACGCGGTGCGCCACTCGCGGTCGTCCAGCCTGCGGTCGTTGCCTGCGAACAGCGCGGTTCGGATCGATGCGGACGGGTCGTTTCACGACGCGGTCACCGTCGGCGTCAGTCCGGACGGGGTTGTCCTTGCACGGGGCGCGGCCTGGGTTGCCAATACCAGTGCCAACACCGTGTCGAAGATCGATCTGAAGAAACATGTCGTCGTCCAAACGACTCCTGTCGGGGGCGGCCCGCAGGCCCTCGCGGTGTCCGGCTCGGATCTGTGGGTGGTGAACAGCGGGGCGTCGAGCGTGTCCCGGCTGAGCCTGATTACAAACCAGGTCGTCGATACCGTTCCTGTCGGGAATCTGCCCGGCGCAATCGCAGGCGGTGAGAACGGAATCTGGGTCGTCAACACCGGCGACGACACCGTCGTACGGATCGATCCGACCACCGGGGAGACGGACGAGCCCATTGCTGTCGGGCTTCGCCCGGACGGTATTGCCGTCGACGCGAACACGGTCTGGGTCTCGAACAGCGGCGACGGAACCGTGTCCCCGATCGACGTGAAATCGCGCATCGTGGGCAGCTCGATCCCCGTCGGCGCCGGACCCGCCGGCATTGCTGTGTCCGACGGCGCGGTGTGGGTGGCGAACTCGTTGAGTCAGACCGTAAGCCGCATCAACCCTAGGAGCCGGCGGGTAGTGGGGACGATCCCGGTGGGCGACGGACCACAGTCGATCACCCTCGTCAGAGGCAGGCTGTGGGTGTCGAACGAGTTCGACGGCACCGTCACGATTATCGACCCGCGTGCGAGTCACGCGGTCAAATGGATCTCAACCGGCGCATCCGTCCGGGGGCTGGTCAGCGACGGGTCGTCCGCCTATGCGACCACCCGCTCCTTGGTAGCAGCGGGACACCGAGGCGGCACGCTGCACATCACCACCGGGCTTTTGCCGAGCGATTCCGGCGTCGACCCGTCGAACGCCGACCTAGCAGTCCGGTTCACGGCGTTCTCGTTGGTCTACGACGGTCTGGTCGGGCTGCGACGGACTGGGGGCGCGGCCGGCCTCACGCTGGTGCCGGATCTCGCGGTCGATTTGCCGCGGCCCTCGCCAGACGGGTTGGAGTACGTGTTCACACTGCGCCGGGGGATCCACTACTCGAACGGTGCCGAGGTCAAGCCCGACGACATCAGACACGGCTTGCAGCAGGAATTGACCCTGAGTGGGGACACCGGGCGGCTCATGAATATCGTCGGAGCTCCGGACTGTATTCGGATCAAGACGGTCTGCGACCTGTCCAGAGGGGTCGAGGTGGATGACAACACCTTCCGGATCGCGTTTCATCTCCGCGTGCCAGATCCCGACTTCCTTCTCAAGCTGACCGAACCGCTGTTTGCCACTCCAGAAGGTGATCCGGGCGTAGCGGCGACAACGCCCCGGCCCGCGACCGGTCCGTACATGATCGGCGAGTATCGAAGCCACACCAGGTTCACGCTGGTGCGTAACCCACAGTTCCACCCATGGTCCGTCGCGGCGCAGCCCCAGGGCTACCCGGACGAGATCGAATGGACGCTCAAACCTGACCTCACCCGCGCCGTCCAGAACGTCCTCGCCGGGATCACCGACGCTGACCAGCGAGCCCATGCTGCCGCCGATTACTCCACCTTGCTACGAACCAATCCCGATCACTTCCGTTCGGACTTCACCGCGTGGACCATCTTTCTGTTCCTCAACACACATGTCGCCCCGTTCGACAACCCGGATGTGCGTAAGGCGATCAACTTCGCCGTCGATCGCAACAAGATCGTCGATCTGGTGGGTGGAGCGTCGTCCGCTGCGCCAACCTGCCAGATCCTCCCGCCCAACTTGCCCGGCTACCGTCGGTATTGCCCCTACACGGCCAATCCCACCCCGGACGGCATGTACCACGGGCCCGACTTCGCTACAGCATCGGCTTTGGTCGACCGCTCGCGCACCCGTGGCATGGCCGTCACCGTGAGTTCCCCCTGGAGTGACCCGCCAGCGCTGGCCACCGCCCATTACGTCGTGCGCGTGCTCACCAGGCTGGGGTACAAGGCCCGATTCGCTTTGTCCTTCGGCGACAGCTACTTCTCGGGTGCCAATCCCGGGCAGCTCGGAATCGCACTGTGGGCGATGGACTACCCCGCGCCCTCGAACTTCTTCGAACTGCTGCACTGCGGCGCGAACTTCGCCGGCAGATATTGCAATCCCAGCGCGGACAAACTGTTCATCCGGGCCCTGGATACACAGCGAACCGACCAGGTCCGCGCGGATACCGTTTGGGCAACTCTCGACCAAACGGTCACCGATGATGCGGCCTGGCTCAGCTTGTACAACCAGCGATCCACACTCGTGCTGTCGGATCGGGTCGGTAACTACCTGTCCAATCCGAAGTACGGTCCGCTCTACGGACAAGTGTGGGTCGTCAACTGACCCAAAGGCCTCGGGCTCGCGGCGCTGAGTCGCGGTCCGAAGGAAACCTTGCGCTAAATGGTCAACTGGGAACCGCAGTCGCCGCCATCCGGTCCGCTGCAGAAGCCGCCCGGACCTTGTCGAAGTCGGCATCCGCTTCACCGCCCGTAGTTCGACGCTGATGTCTTCCACAGAGCGGATATCGGCATCGCGGACGACGTACACCAAGCCAAACAGGCCCTCGTCGGTCGCTACCCCGCCGCACCCATGACCTTGCGTCCGAATGTCATTTGACAAGCGTGGGGCCCTGGACGGGACGTCACCAGGGTCCGACGTCACATGTGCCCTCGACATAAGGCGCCGAGGGACCTGCGTTGGCTCCCAGGACTATCCCCATGGTGCCGGAGCGGCCGCGGCGACTCCCACTAGACCGAAG
>JAODNL010000392.1 GCA_025465405.1 Pseudonocardiales bacterium
CGTCCTGCAAGCGGTACCCGGCTGCTACCTGATGCTCGGCGCGGCGCCGGACGGCAATCATGTCGGCGCCCCGAGCAATCACAGCCCTCGTGCGGTGTTCTCCGATGCCGTGCTTGCGCAGGGTGCGCTGCTCCACGCGCAGCTGGCTGTCCGCTCGCTCGCCCGCGATGCCATGTCCGCGCTTCCCGACCCGGCATGAGCGAGCGGATCGTGTTACACGGCGGCAGGGTCTTCGACGGGACCGGCAGCGCGCCTCAGCGCGCCGATGTCGTGATCGAGGATTCGCGCATCGTAGATGTGGGCATCGGCCTGGACGGTGACACCGGCGTCGATGTCGGCGGTCGGACGATCCTGCCAGGCTTCTTCGACTGTCACGTGCACGTTGCCTCGTCCGGCGTCGATGTCATGACACGTCTCAATCAACCGTTCTCGTACGAGTTCTTCGCGGCGGCCAAGCACTTGAAGGCAACCTTGGCGACCGGTGTGACGACTGTTCGCGATGCTGGTGGCGCGGATGCCGGACTACGGCAAGCGGTGGTGGACGGGTTGATCGAGGGACCACGCCTGCTCGTTTCGATCAATATCATTGGGCAGACCGGCGGCCACAGCGACGGCTGGCTGCCGTCAGGCCACGACATCCCGATGTCACGCCCACACCCGGGTCGTCCCAGCGGGCTGGCCGACGGTGCGGACGAGATACGCCGAGTCGTGCGGCAGATGATCAGGGCCGGCGCCGATGCGATCAAGGTCTGTGCCACGGGCGGTGTCCTCTCGCCCGGTGACGATCCACGCCACCCGCAGCTGAGCAGGGGCGAACTCGAGGTCGCGGTGTCCGAGGCGGCCGCCACCGGACGTACGGTCCTCGCGCACGCTCAGGGTCCGGCCGGCATCAAGAACGCTGTGATGGCCGGAGTCCGCTCGATAGAACACGGCATCTATCTCGATGACGAGTGCATCGAAATGATGGTCGGCTCGGGAACCTGGCTCGTTCCCACGCTCGTCGCGCCCCTGGCGGTTGTCGAGGCGGCAGAGGCCGGCGCCCGAATCGCCGACTCGGTAGTCGTGAAAGCGCGCGAGGTCGCCGAGGTGCACGCCCATTCGATCGGGCGTGCGGCCGCAGCGGGGGTCAGGATCGCGATGGGTACCGACAGCGGAGTCGGCCCCCACGGGGTCAACCTGCGTGAGCTCGATTTGATGGCGAAGTGCGGCATGAGCCCGGCAGCGGTGCTCCACTCGGCCACCGGCAGCGCCGCGGATCTTTGTGGACTGGGCGACGTGACGGGGCGAGTGCGTCCCGGCCTGATGGCCGATCTCGTTGTGGTGGACGGAGATCCTTACGAATTCGGCGATATCAGCTCGCGGCTTCACATGATCTGGCAATCGGGTCGGCGCATCGACTCCACGACGATGACGAAGGAGATCGTCCATGCCTGACGTCCTGCTGACCAACGCCACGGTGGTCTCCCTCGACCCGCAGCTACCGAGTGCCGACTCCATCGTGATCCACGGCGACAAGATTGCGTGGGCCGGCGGGTTCGCGGATGCGCGGGAGCAGTTCGACGGCCGGTATCGCGAGGTGGATCTCGGCGGGGCCACGGTCCTACCTGCCTTCATCGATGCGCATCACCACGTGATGACGCTGGGCTTCTGGATGTCTCAGATCGACTGTTCGTACCCGAGCGTGACGTCGATCGGTCAGATCGTTGCCGAAGTCGCGGCGCGGGCGTTGCGCACACCTCCGGGCGAGTGGATCCGTGGGCGGGGCTACGACGACAACAAGCTCGACGAGCGTCGGCACCTGGACCGCAACGACCTGGACGCGGTCAGTCCGAATCATCCGGTGATGATCCGCAACGCGAGCGGCCACATGTGCGTGGTGAACTCGTTCGCGCTGCGGCAGGCCGGCATCGTGCGTGGCACGGTAGACCCGTTCGGCGGACACGTCGGCGTCGACGCGGACGGCGAGCCGACCGGGCTGCTGCAGGAGACTGCACAGGAACTGCTTGGCGTCCCGTTCCTGCCTACCG
The DNA here is from genome assembly GCA_025465405.1 of Pseudonocardiales bacterium. Lineage (GTDB taxonomy): Bacteria > Actinomycetota > Actinomycetes > Mycobacteriales > Jatrophihabitantaceae > RYN-117. Next base: position 2,028 of record JAODNL010000392.1, read on the forward strand.
ACAAGGCTGAACTGCGCGACCACCTGCGCGTTGCCGGCAAGGCCATGCTTGCGGCCGGCGTCACCAGCGGGCACGAGGCCGGAATCTTCAGTCCCGCCGAGTTCGGCGTTCTGCAAGAGGCATGGGCCGAGGGCACGCTGGCATTGCGTACCTACATGATGATTCGCAATCCGATGCTCGGTGCGCTTGAAGGCGTCGGCTTCCACACCGGCTTCGGTGACGACAACTTGCGCGTTGGATCGATCAAGATCGTCTCCGACGGCTCGCTGATCGGGCGAACGGCTGCGGTGTGCCATCCGTTCGAGCACACCTCGGACCCTGACGATCTCGGCTTGGCGATGTTCACGCAGGACGAACTGGATGATCTCGTCTGGCGCGGGCATCGGGCCGGCTGGCAGATGGCGATCCACGCCATCGGTGATCGCGCTATCGGCATGTGCCTGGATGCCTTCGACTCAGCTCTGACGCGGATGCCGCGGGCTGATCACCGCCACCGCATCGAGCACTGCGGCGTTATGCGGCCGGACCTGATCGATCGGATGGCGCGCTCTGGTGTCATTCCGGTAGGACAGCCGCCGTTCATCGCCGAGTTCGGGGACGGATTCCTCGAGCACCTGGGACACGAACGAAGCCAGCTCACCTATCCCCTGCGCTCATTCCTCGATGCCGGCATACCGGTGGCGGGCAGCTCGGACTCGCCGGTGTCGTCGTACCAGCCCCTGCTCGGCATCCAGACCGCGGTGACCGAACGGACGATGAGCGGGGCCGAGTTCGCCCCGGCCCAGGCCCTGACCGTCGAAGAGGCGCTCGGGCTCTACACCCGCAACGCCGCGTTCGCGGCATTCGACGAGAACAAGAAGGGCACGGTCACGCCGGGCAAGTATGCCGACCTGGTCGTGCTCGCGCACGATCCCCGCTCCGTCGATCCGGCCACCATCGCCGCGATTCCCGTCGCCGCGACGATCCAGGGAGGCGAGTTCGTCTATGAATCTCCGCTGGGGTGATCGATGAACGGCCGACTCGAATACGCGCTGCGGCGCGTATTGCTGACGATCCCAGTCCTGTTCGCAACAAGCATCTTCGTCTTCCTGCTCATTCGGCTGGTCCCCGGTGACCCGGTGCGCACCATGTTGGGTATCCGGGCAACACCCGACACGATCGCGACCGTCCGGTCCCAGCTCGGTCTCGACCATCCGCTGATCACCCAGTACTGGGACTGGTTGAGGAATGCGCTCCATGGCGATCTGGGCCAAGACTTCATCAGCCACGAGAAGATCACCAGCCTGCTGTCGGTCTCTATGCCGATCACACTCGAACTCACGATCCTGGCGATGTTGCTGGCGTTGGTCGTCGGGGTGCCGCTCGGGATCATCGTCGCCGCGAAGTCCGGCTGGACGCGCCGCCTGTCCAACGGGTTCGTCATCGGCGCGATCAGCATTCCCGACTTCTGGCTCGGCATCATGCTGGTGCTGATCTTCACCGGCTCGCTGCACCTCCTGCCGCCGACCGGCTGGGTTGCTTTCACCGACAACCCGGCCCAGAACCTGCGCTACATGGTGCTGCCCGTGCTGACCCTGGCGACCGGCCAGTCCGCGTACATCCTGCGGACCACTCGTGCTGCGATGCTCGGCACGCTCAGCGAGCCGTACATCGCATTCCTTCGGGCCAAAGGTCTGCGGCAGCGGTCGATCGTCTATCTGCACGCGCTGCGCAACTCCTCCGGACCCATCGTGACGGTGACCGGCATCCAGTTCGGCGTGCTACTCGGTGGCGCGATCGTCATCGAGAACCTGTTCGCGTTACCCGGCGTCGGCCGGCTCATCGTCACGGCGATCAGCGAACGGAACTACGTAGTCGTCCAAGGCGGTGTTCTCGTCGTGGCGTGCCTGTTCATCCTCGTCAACCTGATCACCGATCTGGTCCACGGTCTCCTCGACCCGCGTGTCGAAGAGGCGGTGTCTCGATGACGACAATCGAGCGCGCGTCAACCGCCCGCCCCCAGTGGCGCACGCGCTTCGGGGGCCGAGAGGGTCTCATCGGCTGGACGATCCTCGCGGTACTGATACTGATCGCGATCCTGGCCCCGGTGCTTGCTCCGCACAGCTCGGAGGCCATCGACAGCACTCGCATCTTCGCCAAGCCCGACCTCAGCCACCCGTTCGGCTCAGACGACCTCGGTCGAGACGTCTTCAGCCGCGTTCTCTACGCCTACCGCGCATCCCTGAGCATCGCGATCGGCTCGGTACTGCTGGCCATGATTGTGGGCGTCCCCATCGGCGTGTTTGCCGGGTACGTCGGTGGCTGGGCTGACCTTGTCCTGATGCGCGCCGTCGACTTGCTCCTAGCGTTTCCTGCCCTGTTGCTGGCGATTTCGCTCATTGCGATCCTCGGACCAGGCAACGCGGTGGCACTGCTCGCCATTGCGATCATCTACGTCCCGATCATCGCAAGGGTCGTTCGCAGCTCGGTGCTGGTCGTGCGGGGGCAGCCCTACGTTCTTGGCGCCCGCACTCGTGGCGCCTCGCACTGGGCCATCGTGCGCGGCCACGTGCTGCCCAACTCGGCCGGTCCGGTGCTCGTTCAGGCCAGTGTCCTGATGGCGTTCGCGATCGTCATCGAAGCCGCCCTGTCCTTCCTCGGTCTCGGCTCACAACCACCCACGCCGGAGCTGGGACTGATGCTCGCTGAGGGCAACAACTACCTGACCACCGCTCCCTGGGTGGAGATCTTCCCGGGCCTGGCTATCGCGGTCACGGTGTTGGCCTTCAACTTGATCGGCGACGGCCTACGGCGCAGCTTCGATCCGCACGGGGTGACCAGATGAGCGACAGCTTGCTCGAATTCCGGAAGGTTTCGGTCGACTATGCCGGCCGCGGCGGCACCGTGTCCGCTGTCACCGATGTGTCGCTGACCTTGATCGAAGGAGAGACATTCGGTCTGGTCGGCGAGTCGGGCTGCGGTAAGACCACCTTGTCGATGGCGTTGATGGGCTTGCTACCTGACATCGCGTCAGTGCGCGGACGGATCCTCTTCAACGGCAGCGATCTCACGACGATGACGGAGTCCCAGCTACGCGAATTGCGTGGTGATCGGATCAGCATGGTCTTCCAGGATCCGGCGACGTCACTCGATCCGACATTCGGCATCGGCTCACAGGTTGCCGACACGATCCGCGCCCACGGCGACGTCAGCCGCAAGCAGGCCAAAGACCGTGCCCTTGGGCTGCTCGCCGAGGTGGGCATCCCCGCGGCAGCGGAGCGCTACGCCGACCCGCCGCATCGACTCAGCGGCGGAATGCGTCAGCGGGTCGTGCTCGCCGCGGCGATCGCCAACAACCCCGCGCTGCTGTTGGCTGATGAGCCGACGACGGCATTGGACGTGACGATTCAGGCCCAGATACTCGATCTTCTCGCCGACCTGCAGCGCCGACACGGAACCACCATCCTGCTCATTGCACATGATCTCGGCGTCGTTGCGCAGATCTGCGACCGCGTCGGAGTGATGTATGCCGGTCAGCTGGTGGAGGTGGCCCCGGTTGCGGAGCTGTTCGCCCGTCCGCGTCATCCGTACACGCGAGCACTCTTCGACGCGTTGCCGTCCGGTTCTCATCAGGCCGGCGCACTGCGCGTGATTGCCGGCCAGGTGCCCGACCTCGCACATGCTCCGACCGGCTGCCGGTTCAAGGACCGCTGCCCATCCCGGCTGGCCGAATGTGATGAGACCCCGCCGCTGGCCATGTCCGACAGCGGCGCCAGCATTGCCTGTTGGCTGGACCCCGCTACCCGAGCCGCTGGCGGCCTGGGTCCGCTCGCTATCGCGGGTGAGTCGAATGGCTGAGCCAACGGGCGGCCGGCCTCTGCTGCAGGTCGAGGGCGTGGTCAAGCGGTTCCCGATCCGGCGCGGCGTGCTGCGTGGTGCCGGCGCGGTGCATGCCGTCGAGGGAGTCGACCTGGCGGTCGGACGCGGTGAGGTGGTGTCCCTCGTCGGTGAATCCGGCTCGGGCAAGAGCACGCTGGGCAAGTGCATCACCGGAATGATCCGACCTACGGCGGGGCGAATCCATTTCGACGGTGTCGAGGTGTCCGGCTCGTCCCGCGGTGCGCGCGGTAACTTCCGCCGGCGCGTCCAGCCGGTCTTTCAGGATCCACGCAGCTCCCTGGACCCGCGTTGGGCAATCGAACGGACCATCCGTGAACCGCTCGACGCGTTTCGAATCGGCAACAAGGCCGCGCGTGCCGCGCGGGTGCGAGAGTTGATGGACCTGGTTGGACTGCCTGCCCACCTGTCTCAGCGCAAGCCCAGTGAGTTGTCGGGCGGACAGCAGCAGCGCGTCGCGATAGCGGCGGCGCTGGCGCTGGAACCAGACCTGCTGGTCGCCGACGAGCCGGTGTCCGCGCTCGACGTCTCAGTGCAAGCGCAGATACTCAACCTGCTCGCCGATCTCAGACAGCGACTCGGACTGGCCCTTCTGTTCATAGCGCACGACCTATCCGTTATCGAGCACATATCTGACCGGGTAGCAGTCATGTATCTCGGCCGAATCGTCGAATCCGGCACCGTATCCGAGGTCTTCACGGATCCTCGTCATCCGTATACCCGAGCTCTCATCGACGCGATCCCGCGTCCCGATCCGACCCAGCGGATGTCGCGTACCCGGCTGATCGGCGAAATCCCGAGCCCGGTCAATCCGCCCAGCGGGTGCCGGTTCCATCCGCGCTGCCCAGTCGCCATCGGCGTGTGTTCCCAAGACGATCCGCAGCAAACCACCTTCAGCTCTCAGCACAGGGCGGCGTGTCACGTCGCCGCCGCGCAGACCGCTTCACTCAGCGAACTCCCGCACGAGAGGGCATGGCTATGACCGAAACTCCCACCCCGGGCGCGACACCGCGATCAGGTACCGCCGCCGATCGACGCGTCGCCGTATCGCTCACGTTCGACTTCGACGCTGAGTCGGCCTGGCTCGGATCGTTCAAGGTCGACACTCCGTCGGCGCTGTCACGCGGTGCGTACGGGGCAAACGAGGGAGTCCCTCGTGTCCTCAAGCTGCTGGACAAGTACAACCTGCCGGCGACGTTCTTCATCCCTGGCGACACCGCAGACCGCCATCCGAAAGAGACGAAGGACATCGCGGCGGCGGGCCACGAAATCGGTCACCACGGCTACTGCCACGAGCCGCCGCCGGGACTGACGCTGGTGGAGGAACGCGAGATGATCGAGCGGGGCATCGACGCTCTTCAGCGCCAGGTCGGGGTGACGCCGCGCGGGTATCGATCCCCCGCCTGGGAGCTGTCCCACAACACGTTCTCGTTGCTGGCCGAGTACGGCATCGAGTACGACGCGAGTCAGTTGGCAGCGGACCGCCCCTACTGGGTGCACGACAAGGACGTGAAGACCGACATCGTGGAGGTCCCCGGTGCGTGGGAACTCTGTGACTCGTCGCTGTTCATGTTCGCCTTCAGCCCGACCTATCTGCGTGGACTCGCGGCACCGTCACACGCGTACGAGCTGTGGAAGGGCGACTTCGACGGCATGTATGCCGAGAACAGCGACGCGGCTTACGTGCTGACGATGCACCCGCAGATCATCGGACGGCACCACCGCATTCAGCTTCTCGAACGTCTAATCCAGCACATGCTCGAGCACGACGGAGTCTGGTTCGCCCAGATGGGCGAGATCGCCGACGACTTCCGCGCCAGAGAGGCCGTGGCGAGCGCGAGCTGACCCCGCACGTCCAACCCTAAGCACCAGGAGAACTCATGAACGACGAAGAGACGCGCGCGGCAGCCCTCGCCCACGGATTCCTTTCCGGGCACCTGAGCCGACGTGACCTACTGCGGCGATCGGCGATGTTCGGCGGGGCGGCGCTGGCCGCCACGACGCTCGGCCCGCTGCTCGCCGCCTGCGGTACGTCGTCGGGCAAGAGCGCCGCAACCAGCGGAGCCTCAGCAACCACAGCTCCGGTGCCCGGTGGAACGCTGACCGCCGCCCTGACCGGAAACCCGTCGAGCATGGACCCTGCCGCCGCCGGCATCTATACCAGCCTGCAGGTGCTCGACAACATCTTCAGCAAGCTGATCACGATGGACGAGAAGGGCAGCTTCGTCGGGGAACTCGCGTCATCGTGGACCCAGGAGAACCCGCTGACGTACACGTTCAATCTCGTCGACAACGCGACCTTCCACAACGGTGAGAAGTTCACCGCGGCTGACGTGAAGTACACCTTCGACCGCATCGCCAACCCCAAGACCGCATCGTCGTATGCGTCGGCCTACAGCTCGATCAAGTCCATCCAGGTCGTCTCGCCGACCAAGGTCGTCTTCCACCTCAGCACGCCGTTCGCACCCCTTCTCACCAACTTGGCCCAGAACGGCGAGATCGTGAACAAGAAGGCGATCGAGTCCAGTGACCCGACCCGCAAGCCCGTCGGTACCGGTCCGTTCACTTTCGTCGAATGGGTGCAGGGCGATCACATCACTCTCAAGAAGAACCCGAACTACTTCAAGTCCGGCGAGCCCTACCTCGACCAGATCGTGTTCAAGTTCCTCAACGTGGACAAGAGCCGGATCGAGGCGCTGCAGTCTGGACAGGTCGACTGGGTCGACGCCGTACCGCTCGACGAGCTCAGCTCGTTGAAGGCGAACGGCTCGCTCAACTACGTGACCTCGGCGCTGGCCGGGATCCCGGATTTCCTTGCCCTCAACACGAGCAAGGCGCCGTTCAACAACAAGGCCCTGCGGCAGGCCGTTGCCGCGGCGATCGATCGGAAGCAGATCCTGGACGTCGCCTACTTCGGCGCCGGCGAGCAGGGGTTCATGGAGGTGCCCAGCGGCTCGAAGTGGCACACCGGCTCACCGCCGCACTCGAATGGGCCAGACCTCACCCTCGCCAAGCAAAAGATGGCTGAAGCGGGGTACGCGAACGGGTTGACAGTCACCTACCTCTCGCTGCCGCAGTATCCAGAGCTGCAGAAGACCGGCGTCGTGCTCAAGGACCAGCTCGCCAAGATCGGCATCACCGTCAAGCTCGTCCAGCAGGAGGTGACCGTCTGGTTCGGCAACTACGCCAAGGGCAACTACGAGATGACCTCGGCCTACTGGTCGGGCACCATCGATCCGGACAACTTCTATTCCACCCAGCTCATGACCGGTTCGCCCAACAACGACACCAAGTACAGCAACCCCGCAGTCGATGCGCTGATCACCAAAGCCCGCGCCACGACCGACGAGGCCCAGCGCACGTCGCTCTACGACCAGATCCGCACCATCATCTGGGACGACGTACCTCTGATCTTCGTGCACTACGAGACGATCAACTACCTGATGCGCAAGGGCGTCACCGGTTCGACCGTCAATCCGCCGCTGGAGCTGCGCCTCGGACAGGTCTCCAAAGGCAAGTAGCGCTCGCGGGCAAGATCAAGAGACCTCCCCGGTCGATAGTCGACTCGGGAGGTCTCTTGATCATGCACGGCGGCCTTGCCCTGTGTTACAGATAGGTTTCCTCGAGACGCTTCGACTGCTATTCTCGATCATCGATCGTTAGGCCTCGAAGGACCCCTGTCGGAGGAATCGGATGGCCAACACCGCCCAGGGCGCCATCACCCGGACGATCCTCGGTGATCAGGTCCGCGACGCCCTCCTGGAGCGGATCCTCGAAGGCGACTACCCGCCGGGAACCCGGCTCGTCGAGACCCAGCTCGCCAAGGAATTCGGCACCAGCCAGGCGCCGGTGCGCGAAGCGCTGCGCGACCTCGAGGCAATGCGGTTGGTGCAGGCCCGGCCGTTCCACGGCACCTACGTCCGCGAGATCGGCAGCGACGAGCTGCTCGAGGTGTACCCGGTCCGCACCGTCCTGGAGGATCTCGCGGCCCGCTTGGCCACGCCGCGCCTGGCCGGCGACGTGGCCGCTATCGCGGACTGTCTCGAGACCATGCGCACGGCCGAGGCGGCCGGCGACACCCGCAGTGCGATCCAGCATCACGTGCGGTTCCACCAACTCATCGTCGAGGCTTCCGGCAACAGCATCCTGCTGCACGTCTGGCAGTCGCTGGCGATCGAGGCACGTACCCGGATCACGTTCATGGCCGGCGAAGTGGCGCCGGGAGTGTTGTGGGAACAGCACGTGCCGATCCTGCGAGCGCTGGAGCGCCAGGACGCCGACGACGCGGCGGCGCAGGCCCGAATCCACTTCGAGCAGTTCGGCCAGACGGATACGCCGCCGAGATAGCCCGCCGGCCACAGGCTAGGCCCAGACTCGCACGCGGATCGGAGTCGGGTTGAACGAGTTGCACGGATTGAGGTCCTGCGGGCACGCGGACAGAGCGAAGATCGAATCCATCAGCACCAGCAGCTTGAGCCGGTCACCGGGCTTGCCGATCGGCAGCACGTTGCCGAACGACCGGTCGGCCGCGATCGGCGCGTTCTGAAAGAAGTTGATCGTGTCCGGTATTTCCCACTCCTCGATGCCGTACGGCTCCAGTTCCTCGAGGAAATTGGTACGGCAACTGCGGTGGCCTTCGACCTGGTAGTCGAGCACGTAGCGCCGCTCGTCGCACATCGCCGTGACGAGATCGTGGATACCGACGTCGTCGTGCGTGATCTCGTACATCGGCCGGCGGAAGTTGGACACCAGGACGTCGCCGACGCCGAGGTTCAGCCGCATCGTGCTCGAGCGCGTATGCGTCGCCGACATCCACTCGTGCCGATGGCGCGCCGAGAACGCGACGGGCTCGGCGACCTGTCCTCCTTCGACGTCGATGATCTCGATGACCTGGCCGGCGCTGACCTCGACCGCACGACCATGGCCGCCGGGGATCAAGATGTCCGCCACAAGCCCGGGCGCGTCGACATCTGTCGTCATTCCTGTCCTCCTAGGTGTTCGGGTCCCGGCTCCGCGCCGGCGTTGGGTCGGTCCACGGCCCGGGCGACTGCGCCGCTCATCGTCCGCATGCCGAGGAAGACCTGGCCGAAATCGGGCGCGGCCAGCAGCGGCTCGGGAGGCGAGCTCAGGTGCACCCGACCGCCGACGAGCACGTAGCACCAGTGCGAGATCCGCATCGCGTCGAGTGCCTTCTGCTCGACGAGCAGCACCGCCGCGCCGGTCTGAGCAAGTGCCGTCACGTGCTCGTGCAGGATCGAGCGGGCCAGGCCGGGTGAGAGATTCGCCGTCGGCTCGTCGAGCACGATGACCGTCGGCTCGAGCACCAGGCAACGCGCGATCGCCAGCAGCTTCCGCTCACCGCCGCTCAACAGCTTGCCGGTGCGTTTCAAGAGCGGGACCAGCGTCGGTAAGACGTCGAGCACTTCGGAAATCCGCTGCCGCTGGCGGGACTTGGGCAGTAGATACGCCCCGAGCTCCAGGTTCTCCCGCACCGTAAGCGGATTGAACACGTCGTTGGTCTGCGGCACGTAGCCGAGGCCGGCGCGGGTCAAGCGATCACCCGGCGCCGCGGTCACGTCGACACCGTCGAGCAGCACCCGTCCGGACATCGGCTTCAGCCGCCCGGTCAGCGTCTTCAGCAACGTCGACTTGCCGGCACCGTTGGGTCCGATCACGCAGGTGACCTCACCTCGCACCACGCCGAGGCTCACGTCCTGGATGATCGGTCCGGCGCCGTAGCCGGCGGTCATCGCCTGCACCGACAGGTACTCGATGCGGTCCGTGCAGGGCTCAACCCCTGAGGTACGCATCGAGCACCCTCCGATCGGCGCTGACCTCCGCCATCGTGCCGTCAGCGATCACCTCGCCCTGCGCCATCACGACGACGGACTCGCAGAGCCGCTCGACCACCGCCATCTGGTGCTCGATGAGCAACATCGACAGACCGTCGGCCTGCAGGTCCAGCAGGTAGTCCTCGATCCGGCGCCCGAGCGTCGGATTGACGCCGGCCATCGGCTCGTCGAGCAGCAGCAGGGTCGGTTCGGACATCAACGACCGCATGATCTCGAGGAGGCGACGCTGCCCGCCGCTCAGACTCGCGGCCCACTCGTTGGCCATCTTGATCATGTCGAACCGGATCATCAATGCAGTCGCCCGCTCGATCAGCATGCGCTCCTCGGCGCGCCAGTAGCGCGGGCCGCGCATCGCCGCCCAGAGGCTCTCACCGCGCTGTCGCAGCGGCGCCGCCAGGAGATTCTCGAGCACCGTCAAGCCGCCGAACTCGCTCGATATCTGAAAGGTGCGTGCCATGCCCCTGCGGGCCAGCTTGTAGCTGGGCACACCCGCGACCTCGGCTCCTTCCAAGAGCACCGAACCACTGGTCGGCTTGATCGCCCCCGCGATCATTCCGAGCGCGGTCGATTTGCCGGCGCCGTTCGGTCCGATGAGCCCGGTGATCTGCCCGCGCCGGACTGTGAACGACGCGTCTTGGACCGCCCGCACTCCCCCGTAGCTCTTGGCCAGCCCGCGCACCCGCAGGATGTCGGTACCGCGACGAGTCATGACGACGCCCACCTACGTCGTCGCAGACGAGGCGACGGACGGCGTGGGAGCCGCGACCGGTTCGGGAATCGTCAGCCGGACAACGCGCCTGCGTTCGGCGATCACGCCCTTCGGCCGGAACCAGAGGAAGATCAGCGCCAGGCAACCGACGGCAACCCACTGGAGCGCTTCGACCAGGCCCGGGCGGCCCACCTGGGGAAGGAACCGGGTTCCCTCCAAGAACAGGACGGGAACGAGGAGCGCGCCCAGCGCAGCGCCGGCATTGTTGGCTGCCCCGCCGACGATGATCGCGGTGAAGAAGATGAACGTCTCCTGGTAGAGCCATCCGCCGGGCGACCACGCGCCGATGAACCCCACCAGCAGCGCGCCGCTGATGCCGGCGATCACGCCGCCGACGACATAGGCCAGCATCCGGACGCCGGCGACGTTCTTGCCCAGCGCGGCGGCGGCCTGCTCGTGGTCGCGGACCGCTCGCATCGACCGTCCCAACGGGGACTTCGTCAGCCGCCGGACGAACACGTACACCACGAGGCAGAAAACCGCGGTGAGGCCGACGTAGAACCATTGATAGCCGATCAGGGTCAGGTTGAGCTCCGTTGCCAACGGCTTCGGGACGAGCGACAGGCCGGCAGCTCCGTTGAACCAGCCGGTTGCATTGGTAACCACGGACGTGGCGATGAGTGAGATCACCAGGAACACGACAGCTTGATAGTCGGTCCGCAGCCGGCGAAGCGTCACCGCACCGACCAGCGCGGCGAGCAGCCCGCCGACGACCCCACCGGCCAGGATCGGGAGGGGAAAGGGCAGGTGCATACCGCCCACGTAGGTCTGGAAGTCACCGCTCTTGTGTGGCCCGAGGGTCAGGACGGCCGCTGTGTAAGCGCCGGCGGACTGGAAGATGATGTAGGCGAAGTTCGTGATCCCGGTGTACCCGTACTGGATGTTCAAACCCCAGCACGCGATGACGTCGACGCCCAGATAGATCAGCACGCTGCTGATGTAGAACTGCCACGCCAGGCTCACGCCGCCACCGCCTTGTCCGATGCGACCTCCGACAGAATTCCCTGTGGGCGCAGCAGCAGCACGACAATGAGAATGAGGAAGGCGACGACGTCCTTGTATTGCGGCGTGAATACGACGGCCGCCATCTCGCTCGCGAGACCGATTACCAGCGCCCCCAGCATCGCGCCGTACGAATGGCCGATTCCGCCGACCACCGCCGAGGCGACGATCGGAACCAGAAAAGCGCCACCGGTGCTCGATTGGAAGCTGCCGAGCTCGGTCACGAGCGCCACGCCGGACATGCCACAGAGCGCACCCGACAACAACCAGGCACCGTCAGTTACCAACCTGGTGCGAACACCGCAGTTGCGGGCCAGCTCCGGATCCGCGGCGGTGGCCCGCATGGCCTTGCCGAGCCGCGTGTACCGCAA
>JAODNL010000237.1 GCA_025465405.1 Pseudonocardiales bacterium
GGTTGCACGTAGTAGGCGCCCGCTGCCTCGTCGGCGAGCACACGCGCGCCGCCGGCGATCAGTTCGCCACCGTTGGCCGTAGCCTTCTCGATCGCAGCCACATAGCCCTGGTACGCGGTCTCGTCGACGAGTGGCCCGACCAGCGTTCCGGTCTCGAGCGGCGAGCCGATCGGCAGCGACTCGTAGGCGGCCTTGAGCCGCGTGACCAGTTCGTCCGCGATCGACGAATGCGCGATGACCCGGCGCAGCGAGGTGCAGCGCTGCCCGGCTGTGCCGGCCGCGGAGAACACGATGCCCCGCACGGTGAGGTCGAGGTCCGCGGACGGCGCGACGATGGCGGCGTTGTTGCCGCCGAGCTCGAGCAGCAGGCGACCGAACCGCCCCGCGACGCGCGGAGCGACCGCGCGACCCATACGCGTCGAGCCGGTCGCGCTGACGAGTGCGACGCGCGGATCGTCGACGAGCAGTTCGCCGACCCCGACCCCGCCGAGCACGACCGAGGAGATCGCCGTGGGCGCACCGACCCGGCGGGCCGCCTCGGCGATCAGCGACTGGCAGGCAAGCGCGGTGAGCAGCGTTTTCTCCGACGGCTTCCACACGACCGCGTCGCCGCAGACCAACGCCAGGGCGGCGTTCCATGACCAGACCGCAACCGGGAAGTTGAACGCGCTGATGACGCCGACGACCCCGAGCGGGTGCCACTGTTCCATCATCCGGTGGCCGGGCCGCTCCGAAGCGATGGTCAGACCGAACAGCTGCCGTGACAGACCGACGGCGAGGTCGCAGATGTCGATCATCTCCTGCACCTCGCCGAGGCCCTCCGAGCGGATCTTGCCCGCCTCGATCGAGACGAGCGCGCCGAGATCGTTCTTGTGCTCACGCAGCAACTCGCCGAGCTCGCGCACGAGCTGGCCCCGAACCGGAGCCGGGACGGCGCGCCACTGCCGGAACGCCTCGTGGGCATTGCCGACGATCGAGGCGACGTCGTCAGCGCTGTGCGGGCGCAATCGGGCCAGCTCGCCACCGGTGATCGGCGAGCGGGCGACGAGCGTGCCGTCGCCCGGCAGGTCGGTGACACCGAGGCGCGACAGGATGGCCGCGGTCTCGGCGGACAGTGCGACGGCGGTCGGAACGGTCATCGTGACTCCTCGTCTTTGCTTACGACTCATTACAGTATGACGTAAGTTGTACTTATGCCTAACGGGGACGACCGGATGCTCGACGTCGGACGCCTCCGCCTGCTGAGGGAAGTCGCTCTACGCGGCACGATTGCGGGGGCGGCGCGGTCTCTTGGCCTCACCTCGTCGGCGGTCTCCCAGCAGCTCTCCGCGCTCGAGCGCGAGGCGGGCACCGCGCTGGTCGATCGATCGCCACGGGGAGTCGCGCTCACCGGTGCCGGTCACGCCCTTTCGACGCGCGCCGGCGAGCTGATCGACGTCCTGGCCTCGGCCCGGGCCGACCTCGACCGGATCAGTGGGTCGGTCGCCGGCCCGGTCGCGATCGCATCCGTTGCGAGTGCCGCCGCGACCGTCGTGTCCGACGCCGTCTGCGAACTGCGCCAGGTGCATCCGGGTATCGCCGCGTCCGTTCGTGCCGCTGAACCCGCCCGGGCGCTGGAGTTGCTGCTCGCGGGGGACGTGGATCTCGCCGTCGTCGACGAGTACGACTACGTGCCGCTGGCGCTGCCGGACTTCGTCGTGGCCCGCGAACTCTGCGCTGAACCCCTGGTCGTGGTGGCTCCGGTCGGCACGCTCGGGCGCCGGCGGCCGACGCTCGCGAGCCTGGCCGGCGTCGACTGGGTGATGCCGCCCGACGACGCGGCCTGCGGGCAGGCCGTGCGTTCGGCCTGCCGGGCCGCCGGGTTCGAGCCGCGCGTGCGGTGGGAGACCGACGACATGCTGTTGCTCGTGCGAGCCGTTGCCGCCGGTCACGGCCTGGCCGTGCTGCCGCGCCGCTCGATCGCCGAGGGCGCGGCGCCCGTCGAGACGCGACCGCTGCGTGAGCCACGACTCGAGCGCCGGCTGATCGCCGTCGCCCGCGCAAGCGCGCTGACCCGGCCGGTGATCGGCGCCGTGCTGGACGCGCTGGCTGTGGCCGCCCGCTGACACATCCGCCGGGCTACGGGTACCGTCGGAGCGCCGCGCGAGGACGCGTGGATGCAGCCGACGCACCTTTCGACCCGCGGAGGATGGCCCGTGCGGTTCCGGTACTTCGACCCGACTCAGCAGTCCACCGTCGAGGGTGAGGTGCACTCCGGGGGCGAGGTTGCCGAACTCGTGGCCTTGATCGGCCGCCTGCGCGCGGATCGCGTCCCTGCGGTGGAGTTCGCCAACCACGACGGCTCGTCCCTGGTGCTCGGTGTTGCCGGCGAGCGTGCCGTCCTCCTGTGGACCGACACCGACGGTTCGACCGCTCACAGCGTCGGCCGAAACGTCGGCGACGGCGTGGTGTTCGACTACCTCGGCTCGTACACCGAGATGCCGTCCACGTATGCCGTTCCGGTCGATCTCGCGGTCGCCGCGGCCGGTGAATACGTCGAGGCGGGCGTTCCGCCGACCGACGTGGGCGTCCTTCTCGCCCTCGACTGACGGCCGACCGGACGCCCGACAACGGGTGACCGCGGACTCTTAACAGAGTTGCCGCTTGACGAATGGGAACGACACGCGTGTAATTTCCTTGATGTCGTTCACGACGAGCGGCAAATCCCGGGAGGACGTCATGACGGACCTGACCAGCAATCTGGCCGACGACGATCTCGCCGAACTGTTCGGGCTCCCCGACGAGGCGAGCTGGCAGGAGCGTGCGCTGTGCGCTCAGACCGACCCGGAGGCCTTCTTCCCGGAGAAGGGTGGTTCCACGCGGGAGGCCAAGAAGATCTGCACCGGCTGCGAGGTCCGCGGCGAGTGCCTCGAATACGCCCTCGCGCACGACGAGCGGTTCGGCATCTGGGGCGGGCTGTCCGAGCGCGAGCGTCGCCGTCTCAAGCGCCGAGCGGTCTAGGCCTCAGCGAGAGCCTCAGCGAGAGCCTCAGCCAGGGTCGACTTCGTCGATGTCGCGACCGAGCAGTTCGGCCATGAGCTCGGCGACCACCATGAAGACCAGGTCAGCGCGATCCTCCGCGTCCACCGCGCGCGCCTCGACCGGCCGGCGGTACACCACCACCACCGGCCCGGCAACACCCTCCACGCCAGACCGATAGAGCTGGCCGAGCGGTATCCCACGGTCGACGACCACGTCCGGGTCGAAGTCGGACGACCGGCCCTGGTTGACCGGCGGCACCTCCTCGACCGCGAACTCCACTCCGGCGAGCTCGGCGGCCCAGTGCTCTTCGAGTTCTTCCACGGCGTCGATGACAAGGTCGTCGAAGGCCTCACTGCGGCTGCGGTGCAGCGGAACCTCGCGCGGCGCGAGGCCGCCCCGGACGCCCCGGCCGCGCCGATCGCGATGCGGCTTGCCGGACGCCGGCTGCTGGCGGGATCGCGGGCCGGTTCGCACGGCCGTAGCGTACGCAGCATTTCCCGCGACACGAGACCGCCGGACGCGGCAGAAACCGGCGGCGACGGTGGCGGCGGGATAGTGTCCCGGGCGTGGGCACCGAGCGACCGGCGTGGACCGAACGGTGAGGGTCGTCCGGCGATGCACCCGAACCGGCTGCGCACGCCCGGCCGTGGCCACCCTGACCTACGCCTACTCCGACCTCACCGCCGTCGTCGGACCGCTCGCCAGTTTCGCCGAGCCGCACTCCTACGACCTGTGCGAGGAGCATGCGTTGGGGCTGACCGTGCCGCGCGGCTGGGAAGTCATGCGCCACGTCGGTGAGTTTCCTGCTCCGATCCCACATGCCGACGACCTCGAGGCGCTCGCCGATGCCGTGCGCGAAGCTGCCCGGATCGAGCCGGCGCACGTCCTCGACCAGGATGTGGACATGGCGACCGGCCGGCGGGGACACCTGCGCGTCGTCCCCCCGCCGCGCTGACGGGCGCTGACTCGCACACTGGCCGCCGCACCGCACGCCTCGTCGGTAGGCTCACGAATCGTGGATCTCTCGACGATCGTCAAGGCGTATGACGTACGTGGCACCGTTCCGGACCAGCTGGACGAACCGATCGCCCGCGCCATCGGCGCCGCGTTCGTCGATGTCACGGGGGCCCGGCGCATCGTCACCGCGCACGACATGCGCGACTCCGGCCCCGGCCTGGCCCGTGCGTTCGCCGAAGGAGCTCTGCACCGGGGGGCGTCGGTCGTCGAGGCTGGTCTCGGCTCCACCGACATGCTGTACTTCGCGTCCGGGCACCTCGGCCTGCCCGGCGCGATGTTCACGGCCAGCCACAACCCCGCGCAGTACAACGGCATCAAGATGTGCCGGGCGAACGCGGTGGCGATCGGCCAGGACACCGGACTGGCTGAGATCGGCCGGCGAGCCGGCGCGCTGCTCGCCGATGGCCTGCCGCCGGCTGAAGTCGCTGGCACCGTCGAGCAGGTCGACCTGCTCACTCCCTACGCCGAGTACCTCCGGGGTCTCGTGGACCTCAGCGGTATCCGGCCGTTGCGGGTCGTCGTCGACGCCGGAAACGGCATGGGCGGCTACACCGTCCCGGCCGTGCTCGGTGACGCGGCACTTCCGCCGCTGCCGCTGACGATCATCCCGCTCTACTTCGAGCTGGACGGTTCGTTCCCCAACCACGAGGCGAACCCGCTCGAGCCGGCCAACCTGGTCGATCTGCAGCGTGCGGTGGTTGCCGAGGGCGCGGACCTCGGGCTCGCGTTCGACGGCGACGCCGACCGTTGCTTCGTCGTCGACGCGGCGGGAGCGGCCGTTTCGCCGAGCGCGATCACTGCGCTGGTCGCCGTGCGTGAGCTCGCGAAGTATCCCGGCGCGACCGTGATCCACAACCTGATCACCTCCCGCGCGGTTCCCGAGGTGATCCGCGAGCACGGCGGGAATCCGGTACGTACCCGGGTCGGCCATTCCTTCATCAAGGCCGAGATGGCGCGCACCAATGCGGTCTTCGGCGGCGAGCACTCGGCGCACTACTACTTCCGCGAATTCTGGTTCGCCGACACCGGCATGCTGGCGGCCATGCATGTGCTGGCCGCGCTGGGTGAGCAGCCCGCCACATTGGCTGAGATCAGCGCCGAGTTCAACCGGTACGTCGCCTCGGGTGAGATCAACTCAACCGTGTCCGATCCGGCCGGTCGGCTGGCGGCCGTACGTGCCGCGTTCGCCGATCGCGCGAAGAACATCGACGAGTTGGACGGGCTGACCGTGGAACTGCCGGACGGCAGCTGGTTCAACGTCCGCGCGTCCAACACCGAGCCACTCCTTCGGCTCAACGTCGAAGGGCCGGACGAGCAAGCCATGGCGCGGGTCCGCGACGAGGCGCTCGCGGTTATCCACGGCTGACGCGAGGAGATCCAATGCCTATCGACGACGATCTGCTCTCTCTGCTTGCCTGCCCGAGCGACGACCACGCGCCGCTGCGCGAAGAGCACCGCGAGGGCGTCGACGTGCTGGTGTGCACGCACTGCGCGTCTGCCTTCCCGATTCAGGACGGCATCCCGGTGCTGTTGCTCGACGACGCGAAGCCGGGTCCGAACGGCCTCGGCAACGCCGCCGGCTGATGTTCGACGAGGCGCTGCTCGACAACGCCGAACAGCTCGAGCGGCGCGACAGCCAGCGCCTGTTGTGGACCCTCGCGACGGCGGGTGCGCAGGTCCGTCGCGCCATCGACATGGCCGGCGAATTCGGGGTCGAGCGGCTGCGTGGTGACCTGCCCCGCGCGGTGCTGGTCGCCACCGATGCGCCCCCGTCGGCCGCACTACGGCTCGTCACCCGGCTCAGTTGCGAGGCGACGCCGGCGCTGGCGTGGCACGGCGTCGAGCTGCCGCGGTGGGCAGGGCCGGCGGACAGCCTGCTCATCGGCGCGGTGGACGGCCGGCACCCACGGCTGGCGGAGCTGGCTGAACAGGGTGCCCGGCGCGGCATGGCGATGGCGGTCGTCGCCCCCGCCGGCTCCCAGGTGGCCGCCGCCGCGGGGCGCGCGCCGCTGCACGAGCTGCCCGTCGACCTCAACGTGCGAGCGGCTCGCTGGGCGGTGCTGACACCACTACTGCAGGCGCTCGATGCGCTGGGGATCCACGCCGTACCGCCGGAGCTGCTGAGTGAGGTCGCCGACGCGCTCGACGAGACAGCCGAGGCCTGCCGGCCGAACGGCGAGGCGTTCACCAACCCCGCCAAGTCGCTGGCCGTCGAGTTCGCCGACTCGATTCCCCTGATCGTCGGTGCCGGCGCGCTGGCCAGCGTCGCCGCCCGGGCCAGCGCCGATGCCCTGCAGCTGTGTGCCGGTGTCGAGGCGGTCTCGGTCAGCCTCCCGGACGGAGTCGCCCGCGCGGGCGCGCTGCTACGCGGCGCCGGACCGGCAGCCGGCGGCTCTGGCGATGACATCTTCCGCGACCGGATCGATGACGAGACGGTGAAGCGGGCTCGGCTGCTAGTGATCGGCGACGACGGCGCGCCCGACGACCCGGAGCTGGGAGACCGCTCCGGCGCCCAGATCCAGCTCGACGAGGTCGCCGCGCGCCGCGCCGCCGCCGCGCTGCACCGGCTGGCGGCCGACCTCGGGCTGCGATCGTCCAGCGTCGACGTTCCGGCCGGCGCGCCGCTGGCCCGATTCGCCGCGGCGGCGGCCTTCGGGGAGTTCACTGCGGCCTACCTCGGTTTCGGGCTCGGGCTCGACCCGGGCGCTGCGGGTCCCGCCGAGCTGGCCCACTAGTCGCGATGAGCGCAGGAGGAAGCAGAGCAGTCGTCGCTGCGCTCGGGGCGAATCTGGGCATCGCGGCGATCAAGTTCGTCGCGTTCGCGATCACCGGTTCGTCGTCGATGCTGGCCGAGGGGGTGCACTCGGTGGTCGACTCCGGGAACCAGGGTCTGCTGCTGGTCGGTGGCCGGTCGGCGCGCCGGCGGGCCACGCCCGAGCACCCGTTCGGCTACGGTCGCGATCGATACGTGTACGGCTTCCTCGTCGCGCTGATGCTGTTCTCGGCGGGTGGCCTGTTCGCGCTGTATGAGGGCGTGCAGAAGATCCGGCACCCGCACCACCTGGAGTCGCCGGTCGTCGCTGTCGTCGTGCTCGCGGT
>JAODNL010000308.1 GCA_025465405.1 Pseudonocardiales bacterium
GTGCCTTTGGCGCCGAGGGGTCCCTTGTTGCCTGCTGGGAGCTGGCCCGGCCGGGTATCCAAGATCCGGACCGGGCTGCCCAGCTCCTGGTAGCGCGACGTGACCGGTAGGCCGGACGACGCCGGAGCACCCAGCGTCAGCAGGCCATGGCCGGTCGTGTTGACCGGCGGATTGTGCGGACCGCCGCTGCTGGCGGTTTGCTCGAGGTAGTTCTGGAGCTGCGCCGCGTCCCAGTTCGGATGTAGACCCGCCACCAGCGCGGCTGCCCCCGCGACATGCGGCGCCGCAGCGGACGTGCCGAAGAAGCCGGTGCTGAAGTCACTCAAGTTGGAACTCACACCGTCCCATCCCACAAGATCGGGCTTCGCCCGGCCATCGATCGTGGGGCCCTGTGAGCTGAACGGCTCGAGCGCCTGGTTGCTCACGTCCGCCGCGCCGACCGCGAGCGCATACGGCGAGTTCGCCGGCGCGCTCACACTTCCAGCCGCGGCGCGCGACGGCGAGTCGTACCAAGCCAGGTTGGACGGAGAGACGTCGCCCCAGTACGACAGCTCGTAGCCAACGGCTGGCGTGGTCGTCCCGATCTGGACGACGACGTCCCATTCCTGGTCGAACGCGGCGGTATTGGTGACGGGAATGACGACGGTCGGCTGCTGACCGGAGACGTGTCCCCTCCGTACCGGCGACGCCTGGTCCGGATGCCCGGCGACCGGATGTATCGGGACCTTGTGGGTGCAGTCGGTATCCGTGCACTGCCACCCGTAAGCCAACAAGTTGACCGACGACGACGACACTGGCCACTGGTCCCACTGCACAACGAGGTCCGCGCCCCCACCGGCCGCGACGAACACACCGTCGGCCTCCCACGCAGTTCCGTCGAGCTCGGCGAGCCCGCTCGCAGAGTCCCTGCGGAACCTGCCACTCCAGTGATCTTGGGCATTGTTCCCGGCGGACTGGATCCAGAGGATCCCCGCCTTACGCGCCGTGGCCACCGTGGCGGCCGCGGACCCCGCCGGGCCGCTCCCGTCGCCACGACTGTCGGCCGCGAATCCGAGCGAGCTGGTCACGATCTTGACGTTTGCGGCCTGGAGCGCGGCCTCGGCATCGGCGAAGCCGATCGTGTCCTGGATGCAGTACAGGACCAGCTGCGCGTCGGGAGCCATCTGGTGCACGATCTCGGCCACCGCCGTGCCGTGCTGGGACGCGTTCTGCTGTGTGGCCGTGCATCCGTGGCCTGACGGCAGCGATGACACGATCTGCCCCGCGGGGAGGTTTCCGGCCGCGACCTCGCTGGACAGGTTCGCGAATCCCGCGTCGACGATGCCGATCGTCTGGCCGGTCCCGGTGTCGCCGGCGGACAGCCATTGGGTCGCGCCCGACAACCCGACACCCTCGGACGTCACGCCGGTCGGGTAGGCGCGCTCGGGACGGGAGACGCGGCTGACCGCGGGATCTGCGGCAAGCGTGCCGACCCGATCGGGCGCGATCATGGCGCTGACCGCACGGTCCGTCGACGCGAGCACCTGACCGCCCAACGCCGTCACGCGGCGCGCAACCTGCCTGTTGTCACCGGTGATCGCAACGGCGACTGTGCCGTCCGCGGCCGGACGCTGATCCAGCGCGGCCTGGTCCACTTTGGGGATCGCTGCGTGCGCTTGCGCGACGGCCGGCGTCGCGGATCGGGCGGACTGCAGTGACGCGGCGATACTGCGAAAGGTCGGGTACGCGGTGCGGTGACCGGGCACATGCGCGTTCTGGGCCTGCCTGTGCTGACTGCTCGTCGCCGCTGCGGAGGCACCAGGCACGACGGCCAGGGATGCGGTCAGGCAGACGAGGGCAGCGAAAGCGAAGACTGGGGGGCGCATGGAAGTACTCCCACGACATCTCGAGGCTCAGCTTCCCCCGCCGCGCTGGAAGCCTCAGGTCCGAGAGCGGCGAGCAGACCTTAACAGCAAGATCAGATCCGTCACACCCAGGCGTCTGCAATCAGGTTCCGCGTGTCGGACAAGAGCTGCGGTAGTACGCGGGTCTGGGCCACGACCGGCACGAAGTTCGTGTCCCCGTCCCACCGCGGCACGACGTGCTGGTGCAGGTGAGCCGCGATGCCGGCACCGGCCACCGCTCCCAGATTCATACCGAGGTTGAAGCCCTGTGGCGCCATTACCGCGCGCACCGTGCGCATCGCGCGCTGGGTGAAGTCCGCGAGCTCGACGACCTCGTCGTCGGTCAGGTCGGTGTAGTCGGCCACGTGCCGGTACGGGACCGTCATCAGGTGCCCGGAGTTGTACGGGTAGAGGTTGAGCACGGCATAGACCACCTCGCCGCGCGCGACGATCAGCGCGTCCTCGTCGGAACGCTTCGGTGCGAAGCAGAACGGGCAGTCCGCTCCGGCCTCGCCGTGTCGCGGCTTGTTCTCTCCCTGGATGTAGACCATCCGGTGCGGAGTCCAGAGCCGGCCGAACCCGTCGGGCACGCCGGCAAAGTCGGCGGACGATTCGGTCATGGGTACATGGCCGCCGTCGGCGAGGCGTTGACGCGGCGAGCAACGGTGTCCGCGATCTCGGCAACCGCCTGCTCGATCGGGACCGCGTTGCGCTGCTCCCCGTCGCGGTATCTGAACGAGACCGCGGAAGCCTCGACGTCCGTGGCGCCGGCGATGAGCATGAACGGCACCTTGGACCGCTGTGCGGTGCGGATCTTCTTCTGCATCCGATCGTCGGAGTC
The DNA here is from genome assembly GCA_025465405.1 of Pseudonocardiales bacterium. Classification (GTDB taxonomy): domain Bacteria; phylum Actinomycetota; class Actinomycetes; order Mycobacteriales; family Jatrophihabitantaceae; genus RYN-117. Next base: position 2,725 of record JAODNL010000308.1, read on the forward strand.
GTCGACCTCCACGCGAATGCCGTGGGCACGCAAGCGTTCCGCGACGTCGTCTAGATACGGCACCTGCTCGTCGGTGATCGGGATGGCTACCACCTGAACAGGGGACAGCCACGTGGGAAACGCGCCGGCATAGTGCTCGGTGAGCACGGCGACGAATCGTTCGATGGATCCGAACAGCGCGCGGTGGATCATCACCGGACGGTGCCGCTCGCCGTCCGAACCCTGGTACTCGAGCTCGAAACGCTCCGGCAGGGTGAAGTCCAACTGGATCGTCGACATCTGCCAGGTCCGCCCGATCGCGTCGCGGGCCTGCACCGAGATCTTGGGCCCGTAGAACGCCGCGCCGCCGGGGTCAGGAACGAGTTCCAGCCCGGACTCCGCGGCGACCTCGGCAAGTGTGTTGGTGGCCACCTCCCAGACGTCGTCCGAACCCACGTACTTGTCCGGGTTCTTCGTCGACAGCTCGAGATAGAAGTCGTCCAAGCCGTAGTCGCGGAGCAGGTCGAGCACGAACGTGAGCAGCGACCGCAGTTCGGTCTTCACCTCGTCCACCGTGCAGTAGATGTGCGCGTCGTCCTGCGTCATGCCGCGCACCCGGGTCAGGCCGTGGATGACGCCTGACTTCTCGTAGCGGTAGACCGTGCCGAACTCGAACAGGCGCAGCGGAAGTTCGCGGTACGAGCGTCCGCGTGCCCGGTAGATCAGACAGTGCATCGGGCAGTTCATCGGCTTGAGGTAGTAGTCCTGGCCGGGCTTGCGGACCTCGCCGTCGGGCCCGTACTCGGCATCCAAGTGCATCGGCGGGAACATGCCGTCGGCGTACCAGTCGAGGTGACCGGAGATCTCGTACAGCTGGCCCTTGGTGATGTGCGGCGTGTTGACGAACTCGTACTCGGCCTCGACGTGCTTGGCGCGCGAGTAGTCCTCCATCTCCTTGCGCAGCACGCCTCCCTTGGGATGGAAGACGGCCAGCCCCGAGCCGAGTTCGTCGGGGAAGCTGAACAGGTCGAGCTCGGCTCCGATCCGGCGGTGGTCGCGCTTGGCGGCCTCTTCCAACCGCGCGAGGTAGGCCTTGAGGTCGTCGCGCGACGCCCAAGCCGTGCCGTAGATGCGCTGCAGCTGCTCGTTCTTCTCGCTGCCCCGCCAGTACGCGGCCGCGGTGCGCATCAGCTTGAACGCCGGGATGCGGCGCGTGGTGGGCAGGTGCGGGCCACGGCACAGATCAGTCCACACACGCTCGCCGGACTTGGCGTCGAGGTTGTCGTACATGGTCAGCGCGCCCGCTCCCACTTCGACCGACGCCTCCTCACCCGCGTTGCCCTTGAGGCCGATCAGCTCCAGCTTGAACTTCTCGTTCGCGAGTTCGTTGCGCGCCTCGTCGTCGGCGATCGGGCGACGGGAGAACCGCTGGCCGGACTTGATGATCTCGCCCATCTTCTTCTCGATGGCGACGAGGTCGTCGGGGGTGAACGGGCGCGCGGGCAGGAAGTCGTAGTAGAAGCCGTCCTGTATCGGCGGGCCGATGCCGAGCAGCGTGCCGGGGAACAGCTCCTGCACGGCCTGCGCCATGACATGGGCGGTGGAGTGCCGCAGCACGGCCAAGCCGTCGGGCGACGCGGCACTGACGACCTCGACCTCGGCGGCGGCCGGCGGCGCCCAGTCCAGGTCGTGAAGGGCCCCGTCGCGGTCCCGAACGACGATCGCGCCGAGCGGCCCGGTGACGTCGATGCCAGCATCCCGCAGCGTGTCGAACGCTGTCGTCCCGGCCGCCACCAGCACGGTCTGGGCGGACTCGGTGGACGGGGCGCTGGCGGGCACGGGTGGCTCCTTCGTGGCAGTTCGGCGGGTTACCGGGGAATCGGATCGACCCTGAGGAATGCTAGTGCGGTGATCCCAGCCGACCGACCGCATATCCGCGCCGGCCTCGGCGCCGCGGCGGCGGGCTTGATCGTCGTGAGCGCTGCCGCCTGCTCCGGATCTGCGCCGACGAGTCGCGATTCGGGCGGTACGCACAGCAACGCGGCGTCGCACACCGGGTCGGCCACCGCGGGGCGCTCCACGCCGGCCCCGCCGACGCCGGCTCGTCCCCCCGGCGAGTTCACGATCTCCTTCGCCGGGGACGTGCACTTCGCCGAACGCGTCGGCGCTCGCCTGGCCGCCGATCCCGCGACCGTGTTCGCACAGGCGGCGCCCGGCCTCGCGAAGGCGGACCTGACGATGGTGAACCTGGAGACGGCGGTCACCACCGGCGGCGAGCAGCAGAACAAGTCGTTCACGTTCCGGGCCCCACCGAAGGCGTTCACCGCGTTGAGGGACGCGGGCATCGACATCGCCACGATGGCGAACAACCACGGCGCCGACTTCGGCGCGTCCGGACTGGCCGACACGCTCGCCGCGATCCGGTCGACGGGCTTTCCGGTCGTCGGGATCGGTGCGAACGCCGCGCAGGCGTACGCGCCGTGGACGGCAACCGTCAACGGCACCAGGATCGCCATCCTGGCCGCGAGTCAGGTCCAGGACGAGACGCTGGCGAACTTCTCAGCCGGCCCGTCCGCGCCGGGTGTCGCCAACGCGTACTCGCCTCGGTTGATCTCTGCGGTGCAGGCGGCGAAGGCCCGCGGCTATGTCGTAATCGTCTATGTGCACTGGGGAACGGAGTACGACACCTGCCCGAACCCCGATCAGCGCACGCTCGCCGGCCAGCTCGCCGACGCCGGCGCGACCGCGGTCATCGGTACGCATGCGCACGTACTGCAAGGGGCCGGCTGGCGCCCCGACGGGGTGTACGTCGAGTACGGCCTCGGCAACTACCTGTGGTGGCGGTCGTTCGGTAACAACCAGGACGACAACGGCGTGCTGACGCTGACCTTCCGCAACGGCAAAGTCGTCTCGAACGCCTTCGCGCCGTCGCATCTCGACACGCGCGGCGTGCCGATGCCCGCGACCGGAGCCCAACGTGCCGGCATCGCCGCGCAGTGGAACGGCGACCGGCAGTGTGCCGGCCTCGCCGCGCAGCCACCGCCCTAAGAGGTTCCGCGGGTCCGCGATCGGATCGCGTGGCGTCGACGTCCCATGCCGGCCCGGCTGATCATGCTGATCGGTTGTGGAAGTAGTGGTCTTGCTCGAGATCGTCGATGAGCCCCAGATGCGTCGGCTGCCACCCCAGGAGTTCACGGGTCAGCGCACTCGAGGCCGGGGCGTCGGCTGCGAGGAGGCCGGCCAGCCAGCTGAAGTGTCCGCCTGCGTCCCCAGGAGAGATGGCGACCACCGGCAGGTTCAGCTGGCGGCCGATCACCTCGGCGATGTCGCGGATCGGCACGCCCACGTCGGCGACCGCGTGCAGCGTGGATCCCGCCGAGGCCTGCTCCAGCGCCAGGCGGAAGACGCGGGCGGCATCGAGCCGGTGCACCGCGGGCCAGCGGTTGGACC
>JAODNL010000341.1 GCA_025465405.1 Pseudonocardiales bacterium
GGTAGCTCGCGGATCGGCAACTCCCTTTCGTAGGGCACGTGCTACCGAATGTTGGCTTGCCGAACCACCGTCGCCGGCAAATCCGTGGAAATATTCGGCGATCTGGGACTGCTGCGCGGCTGCCCGCGTCGGGTGAGACGTTGCATCAGCTTGGCGAGGGCGGCACGATCTTGGTGATTCGTCACCATGGTGTCAGCATGGACCACGAGGGGTCGTCTGCGGGCGGTCATCCAACCCAATGCAGTACAGCACGGAAGTACAGCAACAACGCCACCGTTCGTCGACGACAGCACCCGCAGTTCCTCGGGATCAGGCGGCAGCACAGCACGTGCGCGAAGTTCGGTACGAAGAGGCCGTGGGTTCGAATCCCGCCACCCCGACCCGTATTTCTGGACATTCCGACCCGTATTCGTGGTCGACCCGAGTCGCGTCTCACCGCGCCATGCTTCGGCAACCTCGCTCAGGTTCTTATCCTGCTGGTCTGCACGCAGCCACAGAGCAGCAACGCACAGGTCCGGCATCGGGAGCACGCTGTCGGACGCCTCGGTCTTCGTCTCACGCAGCAGGAGCTCTCGACGGACACGTTGTAGCTGCAGGTTGACGGTCAGCCCGCGCTCGTTCGAGTCGACCGCAGGCCAGGTCAGCCCCATGACCTCGCCCTACCCGCATAGCGCCGAATTCGATTTGTCGCGTCGGCGGGCTTGTGCAGCGAATGCCTCCGTCGTTCTGTGTGCGGCCGCCCGATGTTCGATGATGCCGTTGCGCGATCACCGCGGGGAGGTCGCCGAGCTGTCCAAGAAAGGCGGTGTACGCACCGCATGCATCGACACCGCAGGACAAGCCTGGCGCGAAGCTCGGTCAAGTGGTGGGGGCCAGTCCGAGTTGCTGGAGTACCGCGAGCTGGTCCAGCCGTCCCCAACGCTCGACGATCCGGCCATGTTGGATGCGGAAGATGTTGACGCCGCGCAGTGTGAGTGCTTTTCCGGTGCCTGGCACGCCCATGAGCTCTCCTCGGTGGGTGCCGCTGGCGGTGAAGACTTCGACGACGAGGTCATCTTCGGCGATGAGTTGTTCGACGTCGCTGTGCCAGTCGGGGAGCGCCTGCCGGTACGTGCTGGCTGCGAGCCGCATCCCTTCGGGCCCGTCTGGCGCACCGGGGAACGGGACGTCGTGGTTGACGAAGTTCGGGTCGAGGTAGCGGTCGACGGCCTCGAGGTCGCCCTTGGTGAACAGGTCCTGGATGAAAGCCTCGACGAGTTGCTTGTTCTGGCTGAGCTGGTCGGTGGTCATGGCGTGGATCGTTCGCTCGGCGGGGGGAGCCGCGCCATCCCATCTTGTTGGGATTTCGCCGGGCGCGGCGGCAGCGCATACTTCAGGCGTGCCGAGACCGGTGAGACTGGTTCGCGCCGAGCAGGACGCCGTTCGGCTGTGCCACAGCGGACTGGACGGCCTCGGTGTGCGGCGCGAAGTGCTGCGTGCGGTGCGCCGGCTGATGCCGGTTGACGCCGCCTTCTTCGCCACGGCCGATCCCGAGACGCTGCTGTTCACCGGCGCCTGGCCTGAGCAACCGCTCGACGCGGCGACCCACCTGTTCTTGGACAACGAGTTCGGCCGCGCCGACGTCAACAAGTTCGCGGCACTGGCCACCTCGGGCCAGCACGTCGCCTCGCTGGATCAGGCCACCCAGCGGGAGCGTCGCGCAAGCCCGCGCTACCGCGAGATCATGCGTCCGCTCGGGCTCGGCGACGAGCTGCGGGCGGCCCTTGTTGCTGACGGCCGGTGCTGGGGCTATCTGTGCCTGCACCGCGAGGACGATCAGGTCGGCTTCGGCGCGGCCGAGGCCGCGGCGCTCGCCCGCCTCGCCCCGCACGTCGCCCAAGCGCTGCGCAACGCCATGCTGCTGCACGGCTCGTCGGCACCGAATCAGGCGCTGCGGCCTGGGGTCGTGCTGCTCGCTGAGGACCTCAGTCTGGTCGCGGTCACCCCGGAGGCCGAGCAGTTGCTGTCGCTGATCGAGCGAACCGAACCGGACCGGTTGCCGCTGCCGACGGCCGTCTACGCGGTCGCCGCCGCGCTGCAGGCCATCGAACGCGGCGGCACAGTCGCGTCCACGCTGCCCAGTACCCGAATCGCGGCCCACGCCGGAACGTGGCTGCGCGTGCACGCATCCCGGCTCAACGGCCCGTCCGACGCACGCCAGCTGGTCGTGATCCTCGAACCGGTCGAACCTCGCGCGATGGTGCCGCTGATCTTGTCCGCATACGGGCTCACCGCCCGCGAAGCCGAGGTTGCCAGGCTCGTACTACGCGGCCACGCAACACACGCCATCGCCGACACGCTGCACATCTCGCGGCACACCGTCCAGGACCACCTCAAGTCCGTCTTCGACAAGACCGGCGTCCGCAGCCGCCGCGACCTCATCGGACACCTGCTCAGCCCGCCCAGAACCTAGATCCCGGCACCCTGGCCTAGTCGCGGTGCACGGCCGCGCAGACGAACGACATGAAGCCATAACGCACGGCAACCGCGGAGATACGCGGCATCGGCTTGATACATGGCTGATCTTCTGGATTTCTTCATCAGCCAGTTCAGCGACGATCACCCATGAATCAAGCGATACGCGAGCCGCTTGCGGCGCGGTGATCTTCGATCACCCGCAGAACGCCGAATACAGACCGCTCGCGTGTCTCGACTGCCCGGTCGCTGCACCCTGGTTCTGCGCGGCCGCAGGTGCCGGCCGCGGCTGATGTTTCGGGCGACTTCGCTCTCGTGCTAGCCGCTGGTGAGGTTCAATGCCACCTCAACGCCTGTGCCCGTGAACTTCTCCTGCTGACCCCAGGAGTAGTTCGTTCCATAAAAGCCGGCGAAGACGTCCAGATATTCATCCCCGCGCCCGCGCAAGATCGCTCCGACCGAGTCGACAAGGCTCGCGGCCAGCGGTCCAAAAGCCAGCATGGCCGGTGTCGCGGTCGCGGCCGCAGCGGCCACCGCCAGTGCGTCGTACAGGTTCGACGTCTTGATCGCCCGGTTGATGTCGATCAACGTTTCGCCGCGCTCGCGGACCTTCTGCTTCGACTCCCATACCTGCACGTTGAGACCGATCCCGCCGCGCACCGGACGGGGCGGAAAGATCGGCAATCCGTCGCCGAGGAACCGCCTCGACTCGTCGGCCCGCAGCTTGAACATGATCTCCTTAGTGCCCGGCTGCGGAACCATCATGATCGGATCGTTCTTGTCGATGTGCCAGGCCCAGGACAGGACGTAGATCCGAGATCGGCTGCTGAACAGGCGCTTCATGAGGCTCTGCGCCTCCTTGCGCAGCGTCAACGACTCCAGCATGGTGCCGCGCGGCCCAGCCGACTCCTGGTATACGTAATTCTCCGGCTCGGCGGGAGCGTCGTGCTTGCCCAGCACGCTCAGAGTCTCGTGCCCGGCGAGCTGCTTGCGCACCTCCGCCGACAGCGTGGCCGACGCTTCGAGGGTCACCCCTGTGGACACGTTAAACAGCGCCACCATCTCGTCCCCCGCCTGTCATTTGGGCAGCAGCCTTACAGCACTGCGGCAGCGTCGCCTTCGATCGCGACGCAATAGCTGGCGAACGCAGCGGCCATCCTGGCGTAGAGCCTCGCAGCCTCGCTGCCGCCCGTCCACCCTTGGTAGGTCGCATAGGCGATCGCGAACTGAGCCTGCAACTCCCGCTTGGTTGCTGCCAGGTCGCCGCCCAAGAGCAGCACTAGTAGGCCCATGCTCAACGCATCGATCATCGGATCGGGATACAGGCTCGGTACGTTGAGTGTGTCGGTCCACCCCAGGTACCCGGCGACGTGCTGAGTCGCCGTGAGCGCCAGCCCGACCCCCGAGTAGCAAGCGACCGCAACCATGATCGCGTTCCTGGGCAACGAGTGAACATTCGACCCGTCCACCAGCGCCACGCCACCCGCGATCAGCTGGTAGTCGGTGCCGTGCCCGAAGTAGAGCAAGTGCCGTTGTCCGTTGAGCAGTTCCGTGTCGACGTTCGAGCGCGTGGCGTTGGTCGAGCCCGCAAGATCGTGGGTGCTCAGCGCCGGGATGCCGTACGCACCGTTGTTCACCCAGCGCAACAGTCGCTCACCCACCAAACCGGCGAGCACAGCCGCCGCGTCGTCGGCCGGGCGGATGAACAGAAGGTCAGGCACGAAGCCCGTCTCCCCAGGTGTTCACATCGGCCTCGAAGGCCGCGACCACCTCCTCGATGGGGATAGTGGGCAACTCTTGATCCTGGACCACACCCATCTCGGCTCCGCGGATGGCGACTGCGAACATCCGCAAGAGGGTTCGCCCTCGCGGCGCGTCGGGATAGTCGAGCGCGTCGGCCGCGTCCCGTACGGTCAACACACTTCCGTCGAGCATGGTCAGCAGCGGACCCTCCGGCTGGGGGTGGGCACGGGCCCACCGGCGAACCGCGGCCCGGATCAGCTCTTCCTCCTGGGGCAGGAGGCTCGGAAACTCCACCTCGCAATCCTTCCCTCGTCGGTCGACATTTGCTAGTCACCGACGATCCGGAACGCGCGGCGCGGCCCTGGATTGGCCGCGCTGGCGGAGGGGGCTGGTCGCTGCGGCCCGTGCGCAGGGCCTCGGGCGTTCCTTCCCGGCATCGGGGCATTCAGACTCTCACTCGAACTGGACCTACGAATCGGGGTCAGCCCCAGTGTCCGGCCCCCTGAATCTCGGTCCACCTCGAGTGAGAGCGGTTGGCCCCGGCCGACCGCGAGGAGCGCGCGCCAGAACATTCGATCTGGGCGCATTACGCGCGCCTCGTTGACCACCGTCATGCCGCGCCGAACGACGGCTACGGGCGCTTGATCTGCTGCATGCCGCGCGTTTGCTTCGCGCGTGCGGCGTCGAGCGTCTGCGCCCACTCGCGACCGAGCTCGATTGGCTCGATCCGAATACCGTTTGATTCAGCGACGAAGCGCACCCAACCCCCCAACGAT
>JAODNL010000400.1 GCA_025465405.1 Pseudonocardiales bacterium
ACGTGAGGGCGCCGACGGGCGTCTTCAGCTCGTGTGAGACGTTCGCCACGAAGTCCCGGCGCACCGCCTCCAGGCGGCGCTGCTCACTGACGTCGGCGAGCAGCAGGGCCACCGAGTCCGGACGCTCACCCTCATCGCCGCTGGCCAGCGGGACCGCGGTCACCGACAGCGCGATCGGCTCGCGGCCGAGACGCCCGATCGGCAGGTCCACCAAACTGGTGGTGATCACGGCCCGGTCGCGCGCGGTGAATGCCAGCCCGGCGAGCTCGGGGAAGGCCAGCCGGTCGATATCCAGCACTCCCATCGCCCGAGCGGCCGGGTTGACGAGGATGGCGCGATCATCGCGGTCGATCACGACCACGCCGTGATCGAGAGCCTCGACGACCAGCGACGCGAGCGGCTGGTTCGCGCGCCGTCGCGGACCATCGGTGAGCCGATGGGGCGGCGGGATCGTCGCTTCGGCTGCGTGGCGGCGCCGGCTGAGCAGGATTGCACCGGCTCCGCCGAGGATCCCGACACCGAATGCGAGTACCCCGACAACGATCGCGACTACGGGCACGCCCCGATTCTACGGGCGGCGAAGACGTCAGTCCTCTCGAGCAAAGGCTGGACTACTTCTTGCCCTGGTTGGCGACGGCCTCGATCGCGGCCACGGCGGCCGCCGGATCGAGGTAGGCGGCGGCACCGGTCGGCCGGAGCCGGACCGGGTCGAGGTCATAGTGCAGCGGGATGCCCGTCGGAACATTCAGCGCGACCACCGCCTCGTCGGACAGCCCGTCGAGGTGCTTGATCAGCGCCCGCAGCGAGTTGCCGTGGGCGGCCACGAGCACCGTCCGCCCGAGACGAAGATCCGGCACGATCGCGTCGTACCAGTACGGCAGCATGCGGTCGACGACGTCGGCCAGGCACTCGGTACGGGGCAGGTTCTCCAGCAGGTCGGCGTACCGCGCGTCGCCCACCTGGCTGAACTCGTCGTCGTCAGGCAGCGCGGGTGGCGGCACGTCGTACGAGCGCCGCCACAGCATGAACTGCTCGTCTCCGAACTCCTCCCGGACGGCCGCCTTGTCCTTGCCCTGCAGCGCGCCGTAGTGCCGTTCGTTGAGTCGCCACGACCGGCGCACCGGGATCCAGTGCCGGTCGGCGGTGTCGAGCGCGATGTTCGCGGTGCGGATCGCCCGCCGCAGCACCGACGTGTGCACCACGTCGGGTAGCAGGCCATGCTCGACCAGCAATTCGCCACCGCGGCGTCCCTCGGCCTCGCCGGCCGGCGTCAGGTCGACGTCGACCCAGCCGGTGAAGAGGTTCTTCTGGTTCCACTCGCTCTCGCCGTGGCGGAGCAGGACAAGGCTCGGCATAGAGACAATCCTGCCAAACGCCGGTCTCAGTCGACCGGCCGCTGCGCGAAGTCGGCGAACGCCTGCAGGTTGGCCAGCGACTCGCCGCGCTTGACCCGCCACGCCCATTCGCGTCGGATCGACGATCCGAAGCCGAGCTCGAGCAGCTGATTGAACGTGCCGTCGGCGTATTCCAGGACGCTGCCGAGCACGCGATCGATCTCGTCCGCCGTGATCGCTGCCAGTGGCAGACGGCCAGTGAGGTACACGTCACCTGCGGCGTCGATCCCCCAGGACACGGCGTACATACGGACGTTGCGCCGCAGGAGGAACTCGTAGACGCGCTCGCGGTTTTCATCCGGGCGCCGCATGACGAAGGCCTCGATCTCGAGGGCGTGCGTGCCGATCGTCAGCCAGCATGCGGTCTTCAGCCGCTTGTCCCCCGGCAGCGCGACGACGAACGACTGCGGCGAGACCCGCTCGTACTGCAGCTCTTGATCGCGCAGCACCGACTCGATCGCCTGTGCCGCGGTCAACCTGTGGCCCTTCGCTGTGCGGTCATCGGGCGGCAGCCGCTCCTGGTGCCGCAAGCTCGTCGATCGCGTCGCGATACGCGTCCATCAGGCCCGCGGTGGTCCGCTCCCACGAGAACCGCTGCGCGTAGGCACGCGCGCCCGAGGCCAGCCGCCGTAACTCGGGCCGTGTGCGAAGCAGGTCGTCGAGCACCTTGGCCCACTGGTCCGGGTCGTGCCCGTCGACCAGCACGCCGGAGACGCCGTCGCCGACGGCGGTCGGCAACCCCCCGACCGCCGCGGCCACGACGGGCGTTCCGCAGGCCTGCGACTCGAGGGCGACTAGGCCGAACGATTCGTTGTAGCTCGGCACGACGGTGATGTCAGCAGCGCGGTAGTAGTCGGCGACTGTCTCGCGCGGCACGGGCGGCACGAAGCGCACAGTGTCGGACAGCCCGAGCGTGCCGGCCAGCTCGCGCAGCCAGTCCGGCTCATCCAGAACGGTGCCGGACGCTGCGCCGAGCACGACGACCTGCAGCCGGTCGGCCAGCGACGGGTCGCGCCGCAGCAGCGCGGCAGCGCGTAGCAGCAGGTCCGGGGCTTTCAACGGCTGGATGCGGCCGACGAACAGCAGCGTCGGCGCATCCGCGCGCAGCCCGAGCCGCCGCCGCGCGTCCGCGGCCGGGCCCGGAGCGAACGTCTCCAGATCGACGCCCGGTGCCACCGTCTGCACCGCGGCCGGATCGGCGGAGTAGAGCCGGATCAGCTCGTCGGCTTCCTCGTCGGTGGACGCGATCAGCCGGTCGGCTTCCGCGACGACCTGCTCCTCGCCGATGACGCGTGCCATCGGCTCGGGGACATCGCCCTCGGCGAGCAGCGAGTTCTTCACTTTCGCGAGCGTGTGCGCCGAGTGCACGAGCGGCACGCCCCAGCGTTCGCGGGCCAGCCAACCGACCTGGCCCGACAGCCAGTAGTGCGAGTGGATGACGTCGTACCAGCCCGGCTCGTGATAGGCCTCCGTGCGCATGACACCCGCGGTGAACGCACACAGCTGAGCAGGCAGATCGCCCTTGGCCAATCCCTCGAACGGGCCGGCGGTGACGTGCCGCACCAGGACGCCAGGATGCATTTCGACGATCGGGGGCTGCTCGCTGGTTGTCGCCCGCGTGAATATCTCGACCGCGACGCCGTTGTCGGCCAGCCGTTTCGCGGTCTCCACGATGTAGACGTTCATGCCGCCGGCGTCGCCCCCGCCCGGGGCGTCCAGAGGTGAGGTGTGGACGCTCAGCATCGCCACACGGCGCGGCGCGTAACCGCGCGAGATGCGACGCACGCCTCACCCCTTCCGCCGTCCGACAGTCCATCTCTGAACAACGAGCCCCCCTCGATCATGCCCGATCGGCCCGCCGAGCAGAATCAGAGCATGTCCCGAGGGCTCGCGGTCGTAACAGGTGCCAGTAGCGGAATCGGCGCGGCCACTGCGCGGCGGTTGGCCACGGAGGGATTCGAGGTGCTCGCGGCGGCCCGCCGGCGCGAACGCCTCGACGAGCTGGCGGCCGAAGTGCCCGGAATCCGGGCCGTCACGCTCGACGTCACTTCGGCCGAATCGGTCGCCGCGCTGGCCGCGTCGCTGGACGACGTCGCCGTGTTGGTGAACAACGCCGGCGGCGCAATCGGCATGGAACCGATCGAGCGAGCCGATACCGCGGACTGGCAGGCGATGTACGACACGAACGTGCTCGGCACGATGCGGGTCACGCAGGCGCTGCTGCCAGCCCTCGAGCGCGGCGCGGGTGGCCACGTCGTGGTCACCGGCTCGATCGCCGGACATGTCGTCTACGAGGGCGGGGGCGGTTACACCGCGGCGAAGCACGCGGCGACCGCACTCGTCGAGACGCTGCGCCTGGAGTTGAACGGCCGGCCGGTGCGCGTCACGGAGATTGCGCCGGGCATGGTGCGCACCGAGGAGTTCTCACTCGTGCGGTTGCGTGGCGACGCCGAGGCCGCCGACCGGGTGTATGCCGGAGTCGAGAATCCCCTTGTAGCGGAGGACATTGCGGACTGCATCGCGTTTGCGGTGACGCGTCCGGCGCATGTCAACATCGACTTGCTGGTCGTGAAGCCGCTGGCCCAGGCCGCTGCCTACAAGGTTGCGCGCAGCTAACGGCGCATCGGCCGCCGCGCGATCGCGACGATCGACAGGACGACCCCGAGCGCACCGGCCAGGACAGTCAGCCACAACCCGGCCCCGATCGATCCGACGCCGCCGTAGCGGTTCAGAATGCGGCTTATGTCGGCCGCGTCCACAAATCCGATGAGCAGGACGAAGAGCGAAAAGATCAGCGCGACGATCGCTGCCCAGAGACGCCCTTCGCCGAGGCCGATAACGAGTCCCGCGACGGCGATGACGATCGCGCAGAAGATCGTCAGGTTGCCGTCGCCAGTCGTACCGCTGATCGAGATCGTGAACGCCGTGGCCCATGGCAGCAAGGCCGCCACGATCGTCAGCATCGCCGTGAACAGCAGCAGCCAGCCGACAACCGGCTCGGACCGCCGGCGGCCGGGCGGCAGCGGGTACCCGGGCGGCGCCCCCCACTGCGCCGGCGGTTGCCAGTAGCCGTAGATGGCCGGCGGCCCGGGCTGTGGCGGGTACAGCGGCTCACCGTATGGCGGCGGGTACTGGCCGGGCGGTTCGCTCACCCGCCCATCTAAG
>JAODNL010000410.1 GCA_025465405.1 Pseudonocardiales bacterium
GATGACGACGCCGAGCGCCGCCAGCGCGATCCCGGCCAGACGCTGCCGCCGCTGCCGACGGGCCAGCTGGCGAGCGACGCGGCCCCGCGTGCCGTTCAGACCTCGATGCCGAGTCGGCGGGCCGACCGTTGCCGCTGACGGCTCGCCCGCAGGCGGCGGAGACGCTTGACGAGCATGGGGTCGGCGGCGAGCGCGGACGGGGTGTCGATCAGCGCGTTCAGGACCTGGTAGTAGCGGGTGGTCGACATGTCGAAAAGCTCCCGGATCGCCTGTTCCTTCGCCCCGGCGTACTTCCACCACTGACGCTCGAAAGCGAGGATCTCGCGGTCGCGGCGACTGAGCCCGTCGGGGGTGGCGTCGCCGGAGTCACTGGCTGCGTCGCGCTGCTCGGCTGCAGCGTGGACGAAATCCATGCGTCGGTGCTCCCTCGACTCACTCGCAGATGGTTTCCGGTGTGGCGCCGCGGCCACGGTGTCGAATTCCATCGGTGTTATTCACGCTGGCCTTATTGAATCACGGTCGGCCGGTGTCAAGTGGCTGCGGCGCGCTGTGGGCAACGCTGTCGCCCGTCCACAGACCGCCGCCGGCACTGGTGGAGCCGATCCGCCGACGCGAGCCTATCGGTCATGTCGTTCCTGTTCGAGGACACCGCGGAATTACATGCGATCGCGCATCGCATCCGCTCGCACGCCGACGCCCTCCGCAGCCGAGCCGCCGCGCTGGCCACGCGCGCCGAGACGGCCCGTTGGCACTCCCCCGGCGCCACGGCCTTCCGCGAGCGGGTCCGCCACGTCACCGCCTCGATGCGCGCTGCGGCCGGACGGCTCGACAACGCAGCCGACGCCCTCGACCGGCACGCCAACCAGGTGCACCACGTCATCGAGGATTTCGAGTCGTTCGCGGCCGGCGTGGTGTCCGGAGGCGTCGGCATCGTGAAGGGCATCGGCGGCGCCGTCGACTCGGCGCTCGGCGCCGTCGGGCTCTGATGGGCAGCCCGAGGCCGCAGCCGGTGTCGGTGCGCGGCGGCTCCGACGGGACCGAGGCCCATTACGACGACATGATCGAGGCGGCCCGGCTGTTCGGACACGCGGCTACGGATACCGGCGGTGCCGCGATCAGCCTGCACGCCTACCTGCTCGACCCCGGCATCTACTCCTCGGGCCTGCTGGACCCGGTGGGCACCGGCCGCTTCGAAGCCGAACTCCTCGACGCGCTCGACGGACCCGGTGGGCTGACCTGGCTGGCGGCCGAGTGCGGACTGCTCGATCTCGATCTCCGGGCGGCGGCGGCGGCCTACCTCGCGGCGGACCGGCTCGACACCACCGCGCACGGCCTGCTCGACGGTGCCGTCGGCCTGCCCGGCGCACTGCTGCACGGCGCCGAGGAACTGGTCATCACCGGCAGCATCTCGCGGGCGGGCAACCGAGTCCTCACCAGCGATCCGGCCTTGCTCGACGAACTCGTCAACGGGCTCGCCGCGCTCCCCGGTCCGCTGGCGGTCGGGCTCGACGCGTTGATGTGGGACGGCCACGCCGTGGTGCGCGAGCAGGGAGCAGACCCCAACCGGATCGCGACGGCGCCGCCGCGGGACCTGGCCGGCGTCATGGCCGGCCTCGCGCTCCGAAATCACGGACGGCACGGTGAGATCGACGTCAGGATGCTGAGTCACGCCGACGGCCGGCGGTCGGTCATCGTCGACATCCCTGGGACGAAGTCGTGGGATCCCCGGCCCAATTCCGACATCACCAGCCTGGCCACCGACGTTCGGGCCCTCGCGGGACACAACACTTCCTACCAGCAGGGCGTGCTGACCGCACTCGAGCGAGCCGGAGTGACCCCGTCGGACGACGTCATGCTCGTCGGCCACAGCGAGGGCGGCATGGTCGCGGTGAACGCGGCGATAGGGTCCTCCGCCGTCCGGCGGTTCCGGGTGACCCACGTCGTGACCGCGGGCTCACCGATCGGGACGATCTCGGGACGGATGCCTCGCGGAGTGCGGGTGCTCGCGCTCGAGAACGCCGCCGACCTCGTCCCGCACCTCGACGGGACGGCCAATCCCGACAAGGTCAACGTCACGACCGCGACCATCCATCGCAACCACGGCAACGTGCTCCGCAACCACGACATCGACGACTCGTACCTGCCCGGCGCGACCGACGTCGACGGCTGCCCAGACGCGTCGGTGAAAGCCTTCCTCGCCAGCGCGGATCGATTCTTCGACGCCACCCGGGTACGGACCGACCGCTTCGTGATAACCCGCGGCTACTGACCGCATGTGATCTCGCGGGCACGTCTTGCCCAGCGGCGGCCCGTCGACCACCATCACGGCCATGCTCGGACTGATGCAGGATCTGCCGCTGACCACGAACTGGATCTTCGACAGGGGCGCACAGTATTTCGCGACCAAGCAGGTCGTCACGAAGACAGCCAGCGGCGTCGAGCGCAAGAGCTTCGCCGACATCGTCGCGGAAACCCGCACGCTCGCCGGTGTGATCGACGGCCTCGGCCTGTCGCCGGACGCCCGGGTGGGCACCTTCGCGTGGAACAGCGGGCGCCACCTCGGCCTCTACTTCGCGATCCCAGGCACCGGGCGGATCATGCACACGCTCAACATCCGGTACTTCCCCGAGCAGCTGATCTACACCGTCGACCATGCCCAGGACGAGGCTGTCTTCGTCGACCGATCGCTGCTCCCACTGTTCGCCAAGTACCTGCCGAGCCTGGATTCGGTGCGGCACGTCATCGTCATGGACGACGGCGCGCCGGCCGAGATACCGGACGACCCGCGCATCCTGCACTACCAGGAACTGCTCGACGCGACCGAGCAGATCGACTTCGGCGACCGGGTCGCCGACGAACGGCAGGCCGCTGCGATCTGCTACACCACCGGCACGACCGGAAACCCGAAGGGCGTGCTGTATTCACACCGGTCGACCTGGCTGCACTCGATCGCCTCGATGACGTCCGGTGTCTTCGGGATCACCGAGGCCGACCGGATCCTTCCGGTCGTTCCGATGTTCCACGCGAACGCGTGGGGACTGCCGTACACCGCGTTCATGGCCGGCGCATCGCTCGTGATGCCGGGACCCGACCTCTCGCCACAGAGCCTGATCACCCTGCTGGAGCAGGAGAAAGTCACGATCGCGGGCGGGGTGCCGACGATCTGGATGAGCATGGTGCCACTGCTCGACGCGCACGATCTCTCGTCCCTTCGCGCGATCATCTGCGGCGGCTCGGCCGTGCCGAAGTCACTGTCGGAGGCGTGGCGGGCGAAGGTCGGCCTGCCACTGACGCAGGCGTGGGGCATGACCGAGCTGTCGCCACTGGGCACGGTGTGCACGCTGCGCTCGGAGTTCGACGATCTGTCCGAGGAGCAGAAGGCCGACGTCCGCGCGACTGCCGGCCTTGCGCCGCCGGGCGTGCAGATGCGCATCGTCGACTCCGGCACCCGGCAGTCGTTGCCGTGGGACGACGAGGCCTCCGGCGAGCTGGAATGCCGCGGACCGTGGATCGCCAAGCAGTACTTCCGCACCGACGAGCCGGGCGAGCAGTTCTCTCCGGACGGGTGGCTGCGCACCGGCGACGTCGCTTCGATCTCGCCGTTGGGCTATCTGCGGCTGGTCGACCGCACCAGGGACCTGGTCAAGTCCGGCGGCGAGTGGATCAGCTCGGTCGACCTGGAGAACGAGATCATGGGGCACCCCAAGGTCGCCGAGGCGGCGGTCATCGCGGTGGCGCACCCGAAATGGTCGGAACGTCCCCTGGCGTGCGTCGTCCTCAAGCCGGGCGAGACCCTCGCGCGCGAGGAACTTCTGGATTTCCTGGCGGAACGGCTCACGTCCTGGCAGGTACCGGACGATGTTGTCTTCATCGACGAAGTGCCCAAGACCAGCGTCGGCAAGTTCTCCAAGAAGACGCTGCGGGACAGGTTCGCCGACTACGTGCTGCCTACCGCCTGACCCCGCGAGCCGACCCGCGGAGAACTATCGGCGTGTCGCAACAGCAGCCCCACTTGTCACACCTGTAACTTAGATGGTTTGATCAACCCGCCCTCTGACGGAGGGCGGGCGCGCGGGGTATCAAAAACAGCGCCCGAGACGAGCGGTGCCATGCGTGGCGCCGCTCCGCCATCGGGAAGTTGCACATGATCCGACCCACGGCCCTGGCCTACCGTCCGGCCCGCACCGCACTGCTGCTCGTGGTCGTCGCGGCCGTCGCGGGTTCCGCGGTTGTCGTCGGAGCGCGCGCCGCCACGCCGCCGCACGTGCCCTTCGGCCACGTCGACGTGATCCGGCAGGCGCCGACCGGGATCGCGATCGGCGGCTGGGCGATCGATCCCGACTCCACCGCACCCATCCACGTCGATGTCTACGTGGACGGGCACGGCACTCGGCTGTCGGCGAGCGCGAGCCGATCCGACATCGCTCGTCGATATCCGACCTATGGCACCGCCCACGGCTTCGGCGTCACGCTGCCCGCGGCGCAGGGCGTGCACACGGTCTGCGTGTACGCGATCAACGTGAGTGCCGGAAACAATGTCGGGCTCGCCTGTGAACGCATCACGATCAACTACAACCCGATCGGTCAGGTGGAGTCGGTCAAACAGACCACGACCGGCTTCACGGTGGCCGGGTGGGCCCTCGACCCGAACACGCCCGATCCGATCCACGTCGACGTCTACCTGGACGGCAAGGGTACGAGGCTCACCGCGACGGGGGCGCGGCCCGACCTGGCCGCGAGGTATCCCGGGTCCGGGACCGCGCACGGCTTCGCGGCCAGCTTCCCGGGCGGGCAGGGGACGCACTCGCTCTGCGTCTACGCGATCAACGTCGGCGCCGGCACGATGAACCCATCATTGGGCTGCCGCCCGGTCGTGCTGGACTTCAACCCGCACGGGCAGCTCGACTGGGTGCACCTGACGAAGTCCGGTATCTCGCTCGCGGGCTGGGCGGCCGATCCCAACAGCGCCGCGCCGGTGAGCGTCGACATCTACGTCGACGGCGGCGCTCGCGGCCGGCTGGCAGCCAACCTGAGCCGGCCCGACGTGGCGGCCGCCCATCCCGGCATCGGCGCCAACCGCGGTTTCGCCACCCAGATCAACCTGCCTGAAGGCCGGCACGGGGTCTGCGCGTACGCCATCAACATCGGCCTCGGGTCGGGCAATCCGCGCCTGGGCTGCCAGTCGGTCACCATCGACTACAAGCCGCGCTCAGGACTCGACGTTGCGCAGCAGCACACGCCGGGCGTGCACGTGACGGGCTGGTCGGTCGACCCGGACACATCCGCGCCGATCAAGGTCGTCATTTCGGCGAACGGGCGCCCGGTCGGAACGCTGCTCGCGAACCGCCCCGGCGGCACGCACAGTGGCCACATGTTCGACGGGATCGTCGCCGTGAACAACGGCACCTACCGGATCTGCGCCACCGGCGTGAACGTGTTGCAGGGCAGCGGGACGCCGATGTCAGCCTGCCGGAACGTCACGCTCAACTTCGACCCGTTCGGCGCATTCGACGCCGCGAGCCGAGACTCGACCGGCAAGACGGTCCGCATCGGGGGCTGGGCGATCGATCCAGACGTCCCGACGACGCCGCTGAGCCTGGCCGTGACGATCGACGGCAGGGCCGTCGCGAACGCGGTCGCGAACGCACCCCGGGCGGACGTGGGGCGGCGCTACAGCGGCACGGGAACGGCCCACGGGCTCAGCCGCACCTATCCGGTCAACGAGGGCGAGCACAAGATCTGCGTGACCGCGATCAACCGCGGCAACGGGGTCAGTAAGGCGCTCGGCTGCCGGATCCTCAACGCGCTGCACCCGACACCGCCGAGCGCTCCGACGGCCGTCGCGGCCACGGGCAGCTACGGGAGCGCGACCGTGTCCTGGCGGGCACCCAGCAGTGACGGCGGCGCGCCGTGGTCCGGCTACACGGTGACCGCGTCGCCCGGTGGAGCGTCGGTCACGGTTGGCGCCGCGACCACGACCGCGCTGGTCGCGAACCTGAAGTCGAAGACGCGCTACACGTTCACGGTGGTCGCCACGAACGTCGCCGGACGCTCTGCCGCCGGGCGCTCGCCGGCGGTGACGACTCAGGCCGGCCCGCCGCCGCAGACGACGCCCGCGCCCATCTCGACGAGCCGCTACGTCCGCAACATCAGCGGCGGGTCGAGCGCCGACCTGGCCAGGATGCGGGCAGAGGGAGCGGCCGACGCGCGCGCCAATCCGTCCGGACACAGCTACCTGGTCCTGCTGGACATCGGTGGCCAGGACCAGGTCGACGGCGGGGTCATGCTCAGCGCCACGACCCGGTTCGTGTCCTACGCGGACCTCGTCAAGAACGTGAACGCCTACGTCGACGGCTACGCCAGCCAGCAGAAACCGAGCGCCCCGGCGGAGATCGCGATCGGCACGAACAACGACATGGACGTCTCGTCGTCCAGCGGTGTCGCGTGGGCACGCGCGGTCGTCAATCCGGTCGTCACGCATTCCGCCGGGTACCGCGGCATCGTCGTCGCCGGTGCCAACGACATCGAGCCCGGCTTCCGTGGCACGTATGCGCAGACGAGGGCGTGGCTGCTGGGCTACCTCGGTGCGACGAGATCGCCGTTCGTGTTCAACGGCTCGGCCGACGGGTGCGCGTGGACGGTCACCGGACGGGCCTGCAACAACGGGTGGAACATGGCGGGGTTGTACAGCCTCAGCGCCGGAGCGGCACCGACGCGGATCGTCAACCTGCCGCAGATCTACAACAACACGATGGCGGCACAGTGGAAGTTCATCTCTCTCACCGGCGTGGCCGCGAAGCATCCCAAGATCAACTTCGGTGGTGCACTCACGGAGTGGACCGCGTGCGCCCAGACCGGTACCTGCGGCAGCCTGACCGGCAACAACGCATGGACGCAGATGTGGCGGCAGCTCCAGTCGCACCCGGCGCTCAAGGTGGGCAGTCTGCCGTACTCGACCGACCTGCGGATCGACCGGTGAGCCGCGGCGGACTGACCGGCCGCACGCTCGCCGCCGTGGTCGCGACGGCTGCGGTTTGTGGGCTGTCCGGCTGCACGTCCTCGCACCCGAGTGCGCAGGTATCGTCCAGCGACCTCGGCACGACCGTGAACACACCGTTCCCGACGGACCCGGCGACGCCCTCGTCCACCGGGCCATCGACATCCGGCTCGACGTCGACGTCGACGTCGAGCGCGCCGTCGGTGAAGCCGACGCCGTCCGCGGCGCAGGACGACTGCACGATGGCCCAGCTGACCGTCCGGGTGCTGCGCGGCTCGGCTGCCCAGCAGCAAGAGTTCGCCCTGATCACGTTCACGAACAAGGGCACGAAGGCGTGCAGCCTCTTCGGCTTTCCCGGCGTGAGCCTTCGTCGCGCCAACGCGCTGCTGGGCCAACCCGCCGACCGGTCGCCGAAGACGCCGCCGCACACCGTCAAGCTGGCGCCCGGAGAGCAGGCCGAGACGACGATCACCGACTTCTCGTCCTGCCAGGCGCCGCTCTCGGACACGGTGCGGGTGTACCCACCCAATCTGCGCGAGTTCGTCGACAAGCCGCTCGAGCTGCGCGGCTGCCAGATCGTCGTGGACCCGGTCACCCACTCCTGACGTACCGCCGCAATCGGACGCAGGGCAAGATGAATGAACGTGACCTATATCGCCGCTCCCGCCCGCTACG
>JAODNL010000413.1 GCA_025465405.1 Pseudonocardiales bacterium
ACTATTCATTCAAAGTGAGGACGGCGCACCGCGGCCTCTCCCAAGCCGCGTCGGCGCAGAGAGCAGCCTGCTGTTGTCAACGCATATCGCCGCGCGTAGTCTCCGAATGACTGCTCGTTTATTGCGATTAATGATTCATTCTTGCGAGGGCGCTCCAGCTTGAGCGACACGCAACGACTGCGACTTGCCGCGGAGGGCCGATGATCAGCCACCAGCCGAAGGTCGAGTTCGACCACCACTCCCACGCCCACGCCCGCGACCCGATCGGCTCCTACCGGCAGCTACGGGACACGTCCTCGATCGCCTGGACCGACGCGCACGAGGGGTACTGGATTCTGAGTGCCTACGACACGGTATTCGACGCGGCCCGGAATCCGGCCGTCTTCTCCTCGGCGCGAATCGCCGATGACGATCGCCTCTCGGTTCTGATCCCGAAGCGTGAGCACGAGCTCCACATCCCGATCGAGCTCGATCCGCCCGAGTTCCGGAAGTACCGAGGGGTCATCAACCGGTACATGTCTCCGCCGGCGGTCTCCGAGGTGACCGGCCTGGTCGAGCGACACACGACCGAGTTCATCGATGAGGTCATCGAGGCCGGAGTATGCGACTTCACCGACCTAATCGGTATCCCGGCGGCAATCACCCTCGACTGGCTGGGCCTGCCGACGAACCTGTGGCGGGACTACGCCAAGGCCTTCCACGTCCTGCTCTCAGAGGTCCCGGGCAGCCCGAGCTTCGACCACACCACCCGCGAGGAGCTGCCGCGGCTCATCGACGCCACGCGCCGGACGATCAGCGCGCGGCGCGCCAAGCCGGCAGATGACGTGATCTCCAGGCTCCTCGACGAAGACGTCGACGGGCGCGGCCTCACCGACGACGAGGTCTTCAGCATCGTCGACCTGCTGATCGCCGGCGGTGTCAGCACGGTCGCCTCACTGCTCAGCCAGACGTTCGTGTGGCTGCACGACCACCCGAACGTCCGCCGGCAGCTCACCGACGATCCCACACTGATGGACCACGCCATTGAAGAGTTCCTCCGCTACTTCACACCGGCACAGGCCGTCGCACGCACGGTGGCCGAGGACATCGAGTTCCACGGCTGCCCGATCCGCAAGGGCGACCGGGTCCTCCTGGCGTGGGCGTCGGCCAACCGCGACGAGCAGGAGTTCGCGAACCCCGACGAAGTCGATGTCACCCGCTGGCCCAATCGCCACGTCGCCTTCGGGCTCGGTCCGCACCGCTGCGCCGGAGCGCACCTCGCGCGGGCCATCGTGCGCTGCACACTGCTGCAGGTACTCGAGCGGATGCCCGACTACGTCGTCGAGGTGGACGCCCTTGAGCACTTTCCCGACCAGTCCGTCAGCGTGGGCTTCCGGAGCATCCCGACCTCGTTCACACCGGGGCCGCGGCGGTCGGGCGAGCGGCTCGGGCTGACCCCAACTCGTCAGCCGGCCCAGGACTGACGTCCGAACCCGGCCCGGGACGGAGGAAGAGCATGATCCACGTCGACGTAGACAGAGGTCGATGCCAAGGGCACGGGCTGTGTCACATGTCGGCTCCAGAGATATACTCCCTGCGCGACGAGGACGGCTCGGCCTACACCGAGTCGGACGAGTTCTCGAGCGACCTGGAGTCCCAGGCCAGACTGGGCGAGGCTAGCTGCCCGGAACGCGCGATTAGCGTCACTTGATCCGAACCCGCCTCCGTGACCTCCTCCCCGGATGTGTGCGGCCGCCCGATACCGGCGCCGGTGCACATCAGCGACCACGTCCTCGACGACCTGCGCCTGCGCCTGGAGCGCACGCGCTGGCCTGACGAACTCCCGGATGCCGGGGACCGCTACGGCGTGCCGCTGGCCCACGTCGGCTTGCTGGTGGACCACTGGCTGCACCGTTACGACTGGCGCGTGCACGAGGCGCGGATCAACTCGTTCGGGCCGTGCGGCATCACGATCGATAGCCAGTTCGTGCACTTCCTACACGTGCGCTCCCCCGAGCCGGATGCGCTTCCCCTGCTCATCACGCACGGCTGGCCGGGGTCCATCGCGGAGTTCCTGGACGTCATCTCGCCCCTGACCGATCCGCGGCGACACGGCGCAGACCCACGAGACGCCTTTCACGTGGTGGTGCCCTCCATCCCCGGGTTCGGGTTCTCGGGACCCACCACCGAGACCGGGTGGAGCCCGACCCGAGTGTCACGCGCGTGGCGGGCGCTGATGTCGGAGCTGGGCTACCCGCGATACGGCGTCCAAGGTGGGGACTTCGGATCCCGGATCTCGCGGGAGCTGGGCCGGATCGCACCCGGTCACGTCACCGGCGTGCACCTGAACTTTCTCGTGACCGTCCCGGAGGGCGACATCGCCGAACAGGACGCCGAGCAGCGTGTCGCAGTGCAGCGCCACAAGCACTTCCAGAGCGAGATGTCGGGGTACGTGCGACTGCAATCCACCCGGCCACAGACCATCGCCTACTCGCTGAACGACTCGCCGACCGGCCTGCTCGCATGGATCGCCGAGCGATTCCTGGAGTGGTCCGACCCGGACTGCGTCATCACCCCGGACACGATTCTCACCAACGTCATGTTGTACTGGGCGACCGGGACGGCCGGCTCGGCCGCGCGGCTGTACTGGGAGATGACCCACGCGCCGGAGGATCTGGAGATCAAGCCGTCGACAACACCCACCGGTGTGGCGCTGTTCCCCTACGAAATCGCGCCGCTCGTGCGGGCGCTGGCCGAGCGCACCAACAACATCGTGCACTGGTCGCCGCAGGCACACGGAGGTCACTTCGCCGCCCTCGAGGCGCCCGACCTGTTCGTCGCGGACGTGCGCGCCTTCTTCCGTGCGCTTCGCTGAGCTCGCCGACGTACCTCAGCACTCGGGCGCGGACGGCTGCCGGTCTGCCTCTGCCTCTGCCAGCAAAGGCCGCAGCGACGTGCAGATGGTCTCGACGTGTCGCGCGACCATGTCGTCAGGCATGCCGGCCAGCGACACCCAGAAGAACACGGTCTGCACCGGCAGCCCCGTGAGGTGCTCCCGGATCTGCTTCGCGTTGCCCTGCGGCGTCCCGACGAGCAAGCCGTCGCGCCCCGCGCTCAGGCCGGCGGCCCGCGCGCGGTCCGGGTCGACCGCCGTAATCAGCTTGCGACGATGCACCTCGTCACTGCCCTCTGCCGTGTATCGGGCGTAGGACTCGCGTTGATAGCGGTAGTGCTCGGCGACGATCGGCCAGTCGCCTTCCGGGTCGTGCGTCGAGTAGACGTTCAGCACGCCGCCCATCCGTGCGGCCGTCGACGGATGACCGCCGGCCTCGAGGCCTTCCAGATAGGGCGCCAGGAGCTCGGGCTCGAGCGAGAGCAGACCTTCACCGAGCATGCCGGCCCGCCGTGCGCCCTGCGGACCGTTGTAGCCCAGCCAAATCGGAACTCGTGGCTGTGTCGGCGGTGGCGTGAGCGCATCGTCGGCCCACAGCCGGCGAATAAGTCGGACCGTGTCATCGGTGGTCCGGTACCGCGACGCGTGCTCGGCCGCGAACAACCCAAACTCGGCAACGCGATAGCCGGCGCCCAGCCCCAGCTCGAGACGGCCGTCGCTGATGGCGTCGACGACCGCCGCCTCCTCGGCAATGTGCACTGCATGACGCAGCGGCGCCAGCAGTACCGCGGTCCCGATCCGCACCCGACGTGTGCGGGCGGCGATCGCGGCGGCCATGGTGAGGGGCTGCGGAAGGTAGCCGTCCTCGAACAGGTGATGCTCGGACAACCAGACCGAGTCAGCTCCGAGCCGTTCGGCTTCCTCGCACATCTCGAGTGCGAGGCCGTACGTTCGTGGCCAGGGTCGATGCCAGCGAGGCGGGTTGCGTAGGTCGAAGTACAGC
>JAODNL010000448.1 GCA_025465405.1 Pseudonocardiales bacterium
CCGGGATGAGCGGCAGGGTTTGCTGGGAAATATACGAGTTCTCCGTCTGATGCGTGTCGGCGTAGTTGACACCGGCTGCGAGAACGTCCAACACATCTTGGCCGTCGGCGGCGATCGGGTCAGGCACGTCACTGACGGTCAGGGTCTCGGGTCCACCGAACTCGGTGATCTGGATGGCACGCATGCAGCGAACCGTACCGGCGGGTAGGCGGAGGGCTGACGGCTGGCGCAGGAACATCCGCTAGCGTGGCGGTCCGTGAGCCGATCCGTTCTGGTGACAGGTGGCAACCGCGGGATCGGCCTGGCCGTCGCCCGGGCCTTCGCGGTCAACGGCGACAAGGTGGCCGTGACCCACCGCGGCAGCGCAGCGCCGGACGGGCTGTTGGGCGTGCGGTGCGACGTGACTTCCGCGGCGGATGTCGATGCTGCTTTCAGCGCCGTGGAGGCCGAGCACGGGCCGGTCGAGGTGCTCGTGTCGAATGCGGGCATCACCGACGACACGCTGCTGCTCCGGATGAGCGAGGACTCCTTCCAGCGGGTGGTGGATGCGAACCTCACCGGCGCCTATCGAGTCGCCAAGCGGGCGGCGGGCGGGATGCTCAAGCAGCGTCGCGGCCGAATGATCTTCGTGTCCTCGGTCGTTGCCCTGGTCGGCGCGCCCGGGCAGGCGAACTACGCGGCGAGCAAGGCCGGGCTGATCGGGCTGGCGCGATCGATCGCGCGCGAGCTGGGTAGCCGCTCGATCACCGCGAACGTCATCGCGCCCGGTTTCATCGAGACGGACATGACGGCCGGCCTCACCGAGGCGCGCCGGTCGGAGATCCTCGGCAGCGTGCCGCTCAAGCGCTACGGGACGGCCGACGAGATCGCCGGTGCGGCGCTGTACCTCGCGTCCGACGCGGCGGCGTACGTGTCCGGGGTGGTCCTGCCGATCGACGGCGGCCTCGGCATGGGTATCTGAGCGGCATCCAGCAGTATCTGAGCAGTATCTGCGCAGTATCGGAGAGGACGACATGGGACTGCTCGACGGGAAGCGGCTGCTGATCACCGGCGTCATCACCGACGCCTCGATCGCGTTCTCGGTGGCGCGGCTCGCCCAGCAGGAGGGCGCGCAGGTCGTCCTGACCGGGTTCGGCCGGATGTCGCTCGTGCAGCGGGTCGCGGCCCGGCTTCCGCAGCCGGCGCCGGTCGTCGAGCTCGACGTTGCCGACCAGGAGCACCTGGACACGCTCGCCGAACGCGTTCGCGAGCACGCCGACGGCGTCGACGGCGTACTGCACGCGATCGCGTTCGCACCCCCTTCCTGTCTGGGCGGCGGCTTCCTGGACGCACCGTGGGAAGACGTTGCCACCGCCGTGCGGGTGTCGGCGTATTCGCTCAAATCCCTGGCGGTGGCAGCTCTTCCGCTGTTCGGCGACGCCGGCGGCGCGATCGTCGGGCTGGACTTCGACGCGCGGGTCGCGTGGCCGGCCTACGACTGGATGGGTGTCGCGAAGGCCGGTCTCGAGTCGACCGCCCGATACCTCGCGCGCGAGCTAGGCCCGCGCCGGATCCGGGTGAACCTGATCGCCGCCGGCCCGATCCGCACTATGGCCGCGAAGAGCATCCCCGGGTTCAACCAGTTCGAGGACACCTGGGACGGACGTGCCCCGCTCGGCTGGGACAAGGACGACGCGGGTCCGGTAGCGAGGAGCGCGCTGGCGCTGATGTCGGACTGGTTCCCGGCGACGACCGGTGAGCTCGTGCACGTCGACGGCGGATTCCACGCAATGGGCGTCTAGTGCCCGACTACGACGCGTTCCTGCTGCTGTCGTTCGGCGGTCCCGAAGGCCCCGACGACGTCATCCCGTTCCTGCACAACGTCACGCGGGGCCGGGGCATCCCCGAGCAGCGGCTCGAGGAAGTTGCCGCGCACTATCAGCGCTTCCACGGCGTCTCACCGATCAACGCTCACAATCGGGCGCTGCTGGCCGCGCTCACCGTCGAGTTCCGCGCGCACGGCATCGACCTGCCGCTCTACTGGGGAAACCGGAACTGGAAGCCCTACGTTGCCGACGCGATCCGGCACATGCGTGACGACGGCGTGCGGCGCGTGCTGGTGTTCGCGACCAGCGCCACGGCGTCGTACTCGTCGTGCCGGCAGTACCGCGACGATCTGGCCCAGGCCCGCGCGGTCGCCGGCTCCGGTGCACCCGAACTGGTGAAGCTGCGGCACTTCTTCGACCATCCGGGCTTCGTCGCGGCGAACGCTGACGGCGTGCGCGCCGCGCTGGCGTCGCTGCCCGGCGCCGAGCGCGATACGGCTCGGCTGGTGTTCACCGCGCACTCCGTCCCCGTCGGCATGAACGAGCTGTCCGGCCCGTCCGCGAACGGTCTCTACGCGGCGCAGCAACGGGAGACGGCGCGCTTGGTGGCCGGCGCGGTGGGCGGCGCGGTGGGCGGCGCGGTGGGCGGCGCGGTGGGCGGACCGGACGCGGGGTTCGACCTCGTGTGGCAATCGCGGTCCGGACCGCCGAGCGTGCCGTGGCTGGAACCCGACATCAACGATCACCTGCGCGCGCTCGCGGCCGGCGGGGTTCGCGCCGTGGTGGTGAGCCCGATCGGATTCGTCTCCGACCACTTCGAGGTGGTGTGGGACCTCGACAACGAGGCTCGTCAGACCGCGGCGAGCCTGGGCCTGCACTTCGCGCGGGCCGCGACAGCGGGCATCCATCCGGCATTCGTCGAAGCGATTCGTGAGCTGGTCGAGGAGCGGCTCGTCGGGGCGCAGCCCCGCGCGGCGGGCTCGCTCGGTGTGTGCGGAGTCGACTGCCCCGCCGGCTGCTGCCCGGCGCCGCGTCGCGGTGCCGGCTGAGCCGTGGCCGCGTTCGACGACGGTCCGGAGCTTCCCCTGCCGGCCGGCGACGTCACGGTTGGCGTCGTGCGGATCGGGGACACGGTCCGCCGGCCGCATCAGGAGTCCAGTGCCGCCGTTGCGGCATATCTCGATCACCTCGAACAGGTCGGATTCACCGGTGCGCCGCGCTACCTGGGCCGCGACGAGCAGGGCCGCGACGTGCTGACGTTCATCGCCGGAGACGTGGCCGGCGACCCGGTCGAGCCGTGGGCCGCCGCCGACGAGGTGCTGCCGTCGGTTGCCCGCCTGGTCCGCCGGCTGCACGACGCCAGCGACGGCTGGACGCCGAGTGTCCCGCTCGCGCACGGGTCGCCAGGCCGGCCGGTGCCGCCGTTGCCGGAGGACGAGCCGCGACTTGTGACGCACCGTGACGTCACGCCGCAGAACGTGGTGTTCCGCGACGGCGCCGCGTTCGCCCTGATCGACTTCGACCTCGTGGACTGGACGACGCGGTCGACCGATCTGGCCAACACCGCCATGCATTGGATTCCGCTACGCGACCCCCGCGACCGCGACCCGGCCCATGCGGGCATCCACGTGGCCAGCCGGCTCCGGCTGATCCTGGACGGCTACGGCACCGATGCGGTCAGCGCCGAACAGCTGGTGGACGCGGCGCAGCTGCGCTTCGGTGCCCTGTACGACAGCATGCGATGGGCGGCGGAGAATCTCGGGGGTGGCTGGGCCCGCATGTGGGCCGACGGTGTCGGCGAGATGATCCGGCGGCGCGCGACGTGGTTCTCCGGCATCCGCGACGAGCTCGCTCGTGAGCTGAGCTAGGTCGCGCCGAGGCTAGGTCGCGCTGCGCTAGGTCGCGCTGCGCTAGGTCGCGCTGAGCTAGGTCGCGCTGCGCTCGCTCTCCGCGCGCCGACCGCGCTCGAAATCGGCTGGCTCGTTGGCCCGCGTGACGTCCGGGCCGGCCCGCAAGAGCTGTCGCCATTGCTCGACGCTCCACGCCGATGGTTCGGTGGACGCGCAGAAGTCTTCGAGCAGGCCGACGAAGCGCGCCGGGTCGGTGCGGAACGGGAAATGTCCGGCGTCGTCGAATATCTCCAGCCGGCTGCCGGGCATCGCGGCGTGTGCCTTGTGGGCATGGTCCACCGGAAGCACGCTGTCCCTGGCGCCCCAGATCAGCAAGGTCGGCATTCCGCGCACGAGGTAGCAGCGGTCGAGCATCGTCACGACCTGCCCGCGCCAGTCGACGACCGAGCGCAGCGTGCGGATGAATGCCGATCGCGCCGTCTGATCCGGCAGCGTTTCGACGACGCGCCGCATGTCGACGGCGTCCACGCCGAGCCCGGTGTCGAGCCGCTCGAGGATCTCTATTGCGACGTCGATCGCGAGGCGCGACAGCGGCATACGCAGTGCGGCCAGCGCGAGGTTGGCACCCGGAAGGGCGGCCGCGCGCAGCATCGGGGAGACCCCGCGACCCGCGCCACCCGTCGCCACGAGCACCATCCGCTCGGTGCGTTCCGGGAATTGATAGGCGAACTGCATGGCGACGCCGCCACCGAGTGAGTGGCCCACGAGCGTGACCCGCTCCACGCCGAGCGCGCTGAGCAGGTCGCGCATGCCGTTCGCGTACGCGGCCACCGAGTAGTCGGCTCGCGGCTTGTCCGACTCGCCGTGGCCGAGCAGGTCCGGGGCGATGACGAGGTGGTTGCGGGCGAGCGTCGGCATGACTTCGTCCCAGGTGTGGGAGCTGTCGCCGATGCCGTGGATGAGCAGCAGCGGTGGGCCCTCGCCGGCGATCCGGAAGACCCGCCGATACCCGTGTATCGACCGCGAATGCACCTCGGCGCGCGTATCGAATCGCAACCGGGACCGGCCGTCGTGAACCATTCGCAACAACGCCAACTCCCGTCATGTCGGCGGATGCGCGACATCGCGCGGCACCGCACAGGCTAGGAACCGAGCGCGACGATCACGTTTCGCGAGTGTTTCGTTCGGATCAGGGCACGTCCTGATCGGCGAGAGCGTTGTAGCCGGCCATTCGGGCGCGCCGGACGGCGACCGACAGCGGTCTCAGGGACTCCGCCCGTGCCGCGATCCCGGTGCGGTCGATGGCGCCGCCGGTCGGATCCTTGGCAGCGAGGTCCAGGACGGCCTGCAACCGCTCGGCCTGGGCGACGAGGGCGACGGCGCGGGACGGATGGCCGGGCGGCAGGTTGAGGTGCTCGCCGGCCCGCCGGGCGTCACGGAGCTCGTCGGCGATGTCGTCCATCCAGCCGGCAACGTCGGCCGCCGAC
>JAODNL010000542.1 GCA_025465405.1 Pseudonocardiales bacterium
AGCAGGACGGCCTCACCACGCGGTACCGGGGCGCCGTCGGTGCGCGCGCCGCCGCGGACGGGCTGGTGGAGGCGGCCCGTCGCGATCTGGACGAGCTCACCATCGAGCTCGCCGCCACGGCCGGCGATCATCCGTCGGTGGCGGCCCGCCAGGCAGCCCTGCGAGCCGACGCCGAGCGGGCCGCACAACTGGCTACCGCAGTCCGCGATCTCGGGGCGGCCGTCGCCACCCGGGCGGCGACGCTCCGGCGAGCCGCCCGCGAGGCAGCCAACCGTGGCTTCGCCTCGCTCGACGACGCGCGCGCCGCGGTGCTCGGCGCCGACGTCCAGGCGGATCTGCACGCGGCGGCAGTTGCCTGGCAGGACGAGGCGCAGCGGCTTCAGGCCGAGGGCGCCGCCGCGGAGTTGCGGGACCTCGACGTCACGGCGGCGGATGTCATCCGGGCGGCCGCCGCCGCGGCCGCCGAGGCACTGGCGTCAGCCGAGCAGCGGGCCGACGAGTCGCGCACGGCCGCCGACCGGGCCCGCGTCGCCGCCGAGCGGTTCGACGCGCGCCTCGGTGAGGTGCGGCTGGCTGAGGCCGAGCATGCCGCGCTCGCGGCCGAGGCCGAGCCGCTGCTGTACCTGTCCCGGCTGACCAAGGGAATGGGCGGCCAGCGCCGCGTCGCGCTGACGACCTACGTGTTGCGCCACTGGTTCGAGCAGGTCGTGCAGGCCGCGAACGTGCGCCTTGTCGCGATCTCAGCCGGTCGCTACGAACTCATCCGCGTGGACGAGGGCGAATCGCGCGCAGAGCGCGCCGGGCTGACTTTGCAAGTGGTCGACCGGCACACCGGCGAGGCCCGCAGCGCCCGGTCGCTGTCCGGCGGCGAGACGTTTTACACCTCGCTCGCGCTCGCGCTGGGCCTGGCCGACGTGGTCCGAGCCGAAGCCGGCGGCGTCGATCTCGACACGCTGTTCATCGACGAGGGTTTCGGCACGCTCGACTCGGACACGCTCGAGCAGGTGATGTCGGTCATCGACGACCTTCGCGACCGCGGCCGGGTCGTCGGCATCGTCAGCCACGTCAGCGACCTGAAGGACCGCATCCCCGAACGCGTCGAGGTCCGCCGCCTGCGAGACGGCTCGTCCGCGCTCCGGGTCGTAGCCTGACGCGCCGGGATCAGCTTGCCGCGATGAGCTCGAGCGTCGCCTTGTTGAACGCGGGAAGGTCGTCGGGCTTGCGGCTGGTCACGAGCGGGTAGCCCGCCACCCGGCAGGTGAACACCTCGACGTCACGCCATTCGCCGCCCGCATTTCGGATGTCGGTCTTCAGGCTGGGCCAACTGGTCACCGTCTTGCCACGCACCACGTCGGCCTCGACCAGCGTCCACGGACCGTGACATATCGAGGCGATGGGCTTGCCGGCGCTGGCAAACGCGCGGGCGAACGCGACGGCTTCCGGGACGATCCGCAGCTTGTCCGGGTTCGCGACACCACCCGGCAGCACGAGGGCGTCGAAGTCGCCGGCCGACGCGTCGCCGACGGACTGATCCGGGTCGAACGTGTCGCCCTTCTCGATGTCGCCGTTGACCGCTTGGACGCGCTCCTTCTCGGGTGCGATCAGCACCGGTTGGCCACCGGCATCCTTGATCGCCTGCCAGGGGCTGGTGAGTTCTATCTGTTCCACGCCGATGTTGGCGACCAGGAACGCGATCCGCTTGCCGGAAAGGTCATTGGCCATCAGGATCTCCTTACCACGATTGCGTTGCGGACTTCTGCAGCGAGGTACCCGGTGCGGTGCCGCCGCAAACTCCGTCCGCGGTTTGGTCGACAGGGTGAGCGGGAATGGTTCTTGGGCGGACGACGAGGGAAATTGCGATGGCGCTTTCCGACTATGAGCGGCGCGTACTCGACGAGATCGAATCTGAGCTCTCCGGGCTCGGGGTCGGCAAGCTCACTCGGGTACGCGGCCTGTTCGGCGGTACCGGAATCACGATCTTGTGCGTGGCGGTGGCGATCGCCGGCATCGTCATGGCCGCGGTGTTCGCGCCCGGCTGGCTTGCGGCGCCCGCGGCCGGGCTGGCCGGCGCGCTCGCCGGCTTCGCGATCAGTTCCACATTGCTGCGGCGTCGAGGTCGGAGCGCGGGCCGCTGACGAACAGCACTCGGTCCAGCCGGGTGAGCGCGAGCAGCCGGCTCACCGGATTGCGGACTCCGGTGAGTATCAACGTGCCCCTGGAGCGCAGGGCGCGGTGGTGCGCGGCCACGATGACTCTCAGTGCTGTGGTGTCCATGAACGTGACGCCCGAGAGCTCGAGCCGGAGGTAGCGGCGGCCCGCGTCCAGATGACCGGCCAGGTATTGGTCCAGCGTCGGTGCGAGTGCGGCGTCGACCTCACCGCAGACCTGGAGACAGGCCCGCACGGTATCGGCGGCGACCGTGCTGATCGCCGCCTGCTCGGTGGTGTGGGTGATGTGATCGGAAGGTTCTCTGGTCTGCAGCGACATCGTGGGTGTCCTACCGCGCCGGGCGCGTCGCGCCGGTGAGACCTGTGATTCAGGTTGTGAGCTGAACCGATCGTACGGTTCCGATTGTGAGCTGCGCGCTAACCGTCGCCGTGCCCGGTTACGGCGACGTCCCGTCGGGGAATGCATCGGTGCAGTCGGTCGCCCGCGACCAGTGACGATGTTCGGAGGGGTGGATGTTGCTACCGCGGCCGCGCGGGCCGTTGACTGAGCGCCTCGTCGAGGTGCTCGCCGAGCCGGCTACAGCGGCACCGGTCGGCGCTTCGCCGGCGCACGCGACCATGCCCGTGACCGACGCTCCGCTCGCCGACGACGATCTGCAACTCGCGCTATGGGTCTGCTACGAGCTGCACTACCGCGGCTTCGACGAGGTGGATCCGGGCTGGGAGTGGGACCCGGACCTGCTGGCGTTGCGGCGCGAACTCGAGCGGACGATGCTCGCTGTGCTGCGCCGCGACGTCGTCGTGCCGAGCGACGGGGCGACAGTGCCTGAACGCCTCAAGCGCCTGGTCGACGGCGACACCGCACCGTCCCTGGCCGGCTACCTGGTACGGCATGCGTCGTGGGCCCAGTTCGAGGAGTTCGCGATCCACCGCTCGATCTACCACCTGAAAGAGGCGGACCCGCACAGCTGGGCGATCCCGCGGTTGGCTGGGCCGGCCAAGGCTGCCCTCGTCGAGATCCAGGCCGACGAATACGGCTCCGGCGTCGCGTCCCAGATGCACTCGGAGCTCTTCCGCGCGACGCTGCGCGGTCTCGGCCTGTCCGACAGCTACGGACATTACGTAGCCGATGTGCCCGCCGTGACACTTGCCGTCAGCAATCTGATGTCGCTGTTCGGTCTGCACCGAGAGTTGCGCGGTGCGCTCGTCGGGCACCTCGCGGCGTTCGAGATGACGTCGTCAGCTCCGAACCGGCGCTACAGCCAGGCCCTGCGGCGCCTCGGCGGTGACCAGGCGGCACGGCGCTTCTACGACGAGCACGTCACCGCCGACGCGCTGCACGAGCAGCTGGCCGTGCACGATCTCTGCGGAAGCCTCGCCGCCGACGAGCCCGACCTGGCCGAGGACATCCTGTTCGGCGCGGCGTGCTGCCTGTACGTCGACACCCGCTTTGCCGAGCACGTGCTGCGCCAGTGGCAGGCCGGCCGGTCCTCGCTGCGGTCGGCGGAAAGCGCGCCCGACCGGCTCGCCGTCAGCGTGTCCTGAAGGCGACACGTGGACTACGTGCTGCCCATCCGGGTCGAACGCGGCGCGGACGCGGCGGAGCTGGGCGCCTACGTGCGGACGATCTCGCGGCGGGTGCACGTCATCGTGGTCGACGGGTCCGACTCACTGCAGTTCCGTCGCAATGCCCGCCATTTCACCGCGGCCGTTCACGTACCGCCGCGTTCGGACCTCAGGTTCGCGAACGGCAAGGTCAACGGCGTGTGCACCGGGCTCGCCCTCTGCACGTCGGAGAAGGTGGTGATCGCCGACGACGACGTGCGCTACCGATGCCGTGACCTTGACCGGGTCGAGCTGTTGCTGGACGAGGCGGACCTCGTCCGGCCCCAGAACTACTTCGATCCGGCGCCGTGGCACGCGCGATGGGATACGGCTCGTTCCCTGATCAATCGCGGCGTCGGCTCCGGAGACTTCCCGGGCACGCTGGCCGTGCGGCTGACCGAGCGACTGCGCCGCGAGGGCTATGACGGCGACGTCCTCTTCGAGAACCTCGAGCTGATCCGGACGATCCGGGCCGACGGCGGACGGGAGGTCGTCGCCGGCGATCTCTACGTGCCGCGGCGGCCGCCCACGGCGCGACATTTCGCCAGGCAGCGGATCAGGCAGGCCTACGACAGCCAGGCTCAACCGGTCCGGCTGGCCGTGGAACTGGCGGTGCTGCCGGCCGCCGTGGCCGCAGCTCGGCGACCACGCTGGCTAGTGGCTGCGAGCGTGCTCACGATGGCGCTCGCCGAGTTCGGTCGCAGGCGAGACGGCGGCACGAGCTACTTCCCGCGCGACGCCGTGCTGTACGTGCCCATGTGGGTCGGCGAGCGGGCGCTGTGCGCCTGGCTCGCGGTGGGCCAGCGGCTACTTCTCGGCGGCACCTGCTTCGGAGGTCACCGGATCAGACGCGCCGCCCATTCCGTGGGGCAGCTGCGTCGCGCCGCGGCGGCGTGACTTGTGGCTGCCGTCGCAGAACGGCTTGGCCGACGAGCGCCCACACCGGCACAGCGCCACGACCTGTCCGTGGGTACCTATCGGCGTGCCGTCCATCGCACGCAGGGCGAAGTCACCACGCAGGACGAGCGGCCCGCCGGGATAGGGCACGACCGTCACGGCGGCAGGGTCGGCATCGGGCGGCATGCCCCTAGCGGTACCCGGCCGCCGCAGCGCCGAAACGCGCCGACTACGCGCGCGGCGGCGCACGCGCCGACTACGGCTTCAGCACGACCTTGACCGTGCCGTCCTGCTTCTTCTGGAAGTTCTCGTACGCGCGCGGTGCGTCGTCGAGCGGCAGGCGGTGCGTTGCGAAGCTCTCGACGCCGAGCGGGTCGTCGTCGTTCAGCAGCGGCATGATGTCGTCGACCCAGCGCTTGACGTTCGCCTGTCCCATTCGCAGCTGAACCTGCTTGTCGAACAGATGCATCATCGGCATCGGGTCGGTGGCGCCGCCGTACACGCCGATCAGCGAGATCGTGCCGCCGCGGCGCACGATGTCGATCGCCGAGTAGAGCGCGTTGAGCCGGTCGATGCTGACGCGCTGCATCATGGGCGCGGCAACGGCGCCTGGCAGCAGACCGACGACCTGGTGGGCCAGCTTGCCGACCGGCGAGCCGTGCGCCTCCATGCCGACGGCGTCTATCACCGAGTCCGGGCCGCGCCCGTGGGTCATGTCCCGGATGGTGTCGCCGAGGTCGCGTTCGTGACCGCGCAGATCGATGACCTCCACCCCCCGGGCCCGGGCGCGATCCAGCCGTTCCGGCACCAGGTCAACGGCGATCACGCGTGCCCCGTGCAGCTGGGCGACGCGGCTGGACATGTCACCGATCGGGCCGAGGCCCAGCACCACGACTGTGCCGCCCTTCGGCACGCCCGCGTATTCGACGGCCTGCCACGCGGTCGGCAGCACGTCGGACAGGTACACGAATCGCTCGTCGGGCG
This sequence comes from Pseudonocardiales bacterium, assembly GCA_025465405.1. GTDB lineage: Bacteria > Actinomycetota > Actinomycetes > Mycobacteriales > Jatrophihabitantaceae > RYN-117. The sequence goes on from JAODNL010000542.1 coordinate 5,655, forward strand.
GTCCTTCCGGCACCCGGATGTGGGTGAACTGGGCCTGAGGGACGCGCAGGTATTCGGCCTGGCCGCCCGGAACCTCGCCGTACAGCTTCGAGTACCCGAACAGTGCGGCACCGGTGCCCATGTGACGCACCTGCGTGGTCTCGCACTGGGAGTACAGCCGCTCGTCACACATGAAGCAGTGCCCGCATGACATCTGGAACGGGATGACGACGCGGTCGCCGGCTTTCAACGTGCCGACCTCGCGACCAACCTCTTCGACGATGCCGATGGGCTCGTGCCCGAGGACGTCGCCGGGCGTCATGAACGCGCCTAGCGTCTCGTAGAGGTGCAGGTCCGAGCCGCAGATATTGGTGCTCGTCACGCGGACGATCGCGTCGGTGGGCTGTTCGATGACGGGGTCCGGAACGCTTTCCACACGCACGTCCCGCTTGCCCTGCCAGGTCACTGCCTTCATCGCAGCATTCCTTCCTCGGATAGTGGTCTTGGACGCTTCAGTGGCGGCCGGTCGAGTCGCGACCGACGTCGAAGCGCTCGTGATAGATCTTCTGGGCCTGTTCGACCGCGGCCGGCGCGAGCCAGGCGATCGGCTCGACGTCCTGCACGAGCGGCTCGTGATCGGGGCCGTTGCCGACCACGCGACCGGCGAGCACCCAGGGCCGGCGATCGGGTGCCTTGCGGGCGAGGTCGAGGTACTTGCACACCCGACGCGCGACCCAGTCGACAGCCGGCCGGGTCCACCAGCTTTCCGGGCGCAGCACGCTCACCGGGAGGCCGGGCAGCTGGACCCCGGCTTCGTAGTCCCAGCTGGGACCCTCCGCGTCGGCGTCGGGTCCGACCGAATAGCGCACGAAGACCGCGGGGCCGGTAGTGGCCAGCTCGGTGAGCTCGTCGAGATCTTCGATCGTTCGCATCGCAGCACCCGCAAGGCTCTAGTGACCGATCGGCCGGGTACGCAGCGCGCGCGGTTCGTTGCTGCGGCGCACCTGCAGGCGCCCGTCGACGACACGGACCTCGGCTGTGGGCTGGGGTCGGGTGGCCGGCCCGTGTTCGATCGAGCCGTCGGCGAGGACGAAGGTGCTGCCGTGCCAGGGGCAGGTCACGCAGCCGTCGCTGATCGTTCCGTCGGGCAACGGGCCGCCCCGATGCGTGCAGCGGGCGGCAAGGGCCAGGATCCGGCCGTTGTCCCGAACCAGGAGCATGGGCACCGCGTCGGCCTCGCGGACGATCGGGCGGCCGTCCGGCACGTCGGACTCGGCGCACACGTCGGTCCAGTCCTGAGGAAAGTGCTGGAAGGCGGTGGTGTCGACACCGACACCGAGCGCGTACGCGAGGTGGCCGCCCAGCCAGCCGGCACCGCTGAGCACCCCCGCCCCGGTCAGCGCGAGCAGCGCCCCTTTGAGGCGGCGGCCACGGCGCCGGGCCAGCCAGCTTCCGGTGTAGAGCCCCAGCGCCGTGTAGTTGAGCGCCGCGTGCGCGAGGCCGACACGCCGTTCGGCACCAGACGTCGTGAGCCAGTCGTTGGCGCCGGTCAGCGCCGCGGGCAGGGCCGCGATGCAGCCCGCGGCGATCAAGCGGCGCGTCGCCACGGCATCCCCGCCGGTGAGGTCGAGCATGGAGGCGGCGGTCCAGGACCCGATCGGCACCGTGACGAGCAGCGGATGGGCCGGATGGCCGATCGGAGATCCACTGGCCAGGTCCCGGATCGGGCCGGGCGGCAGCAGGCGGCGCAGCACCGCGGCGAGCTGCTCGCTCAGCTTGTCCAGCGAGGACGCGTGCTCGATCCGCGACGCCGCGGTGTCCAGGACCGTGGACGTCGCGTGTGTCATGCGCGGACCGTACCCACGACCGCTGAGACCGAAACCAAGGCGAATGCCCTTATGGTGTCGGGCTTTCAGACCCCCACATCGAGGTCCGGGTAGTCGTCGTCCTCGTCGACGGCGAGCTTCTGCTCGATGACGTCGGCTGGTTCTGCCTCGAGCGGGATGGGTCGTTCGAACTCGTCGGCGACGTCCACCTCGGTCTCTTCGAGGTCGGCCGGCATGAGGTCCACGGTGTCCTCGGGGTCGGTCATGGCTGCACCTCCTCGACGTCCCCACGGTATGAGCGCCAGGTACCGGGCGCAACGTCTCACGGCGCGGCGGCGACTGCCGTCACGATCGGCTCGGCAAGATCCGGTCGGCAGATCAGCAGGTCGGGCAGGTACGGGTTCGCCCGGTTGTAGACGAGTGGAGACCCGTCGATCCGGGAGGCGTGCAGCCCCGCGGCGCGGACCACGCCCACCGGCGCGGCCGAGTCCCACTCCCACTGACCGCCCGCGTGCAGGTAGGCGTCGGCCTCGCCGCGCAGTACCGCCATCGCCTTCGCGCCGGCGGATCCCATCGTCCGTAGCTCCGCGCCCAGCGCGCCTGCGACGGCGGCGGCGAACGGCGGCGGCCGGCTGTCACTGACGAGCAACACCGGACACGACCGGTTCGACCGCGCCGCGCTGACGTCGTCGCTGGCGTACACCGCGTCCAACGCCGGCTGCGCAACCGCGGCATCGGTGATACCGCGGGACGACTGCCAGAGC
>JAODNL010000543.1 GCA_025465405.1 Pseudonocardiales bacterium
CGCGACCTGCATATCTCCAACGCTGATCGGCAGTGGACGATCACCGCCTACACCCTCGCGTTCGGTGGGCTGCTGCTGCTCGGCGGACGGATCGCAGACTACCTCGGCCGTAAGCGGATCTTCCTGGTCGGGCTAGTCGGGTTCGCTGCGGCGTCGGCGCTGGGCGGTGCGGCGCAGAACGGCGCGATGCTCTTCGGCGCCCGGGCGCTCCAGGGCCTGTTCGCGGCGCTGCTCGCGCCCGCTGCCCTGTCACTGATCTCGGTGACCTTCACCGCGGTGAAGGAGCGGTCTACGGCCTTCGCGGTCTACGGCGCCATCTCGGGAGGTGGCGCGGCGATCGGCTTGATCCTGGGCGGCGCGCTGACCGAGTACGCGTCGTGGCGCTGGTGCCTGCTGATCAATGTGCCGATCGCGATTGTGGCGTTCATTGGCGGCACGATTCTGGTCACCGAGAGCACGTCGCACGGCGGGACATCCTATGACGTCCCGGGCGCGATCCTCGGCACGGCCGGGCTAGTCGCCCTGGTGTACGGATTCACTCAAGCGGCCAAGACCGGTGTCGGCTGGCTCTCGGCCGAGACCATCGGCTGTCTCGTGGGCGCCGGCATCCTGCTGGTCGCGTTCGTGCTCGTCGAGCTGCGTTCGGCCAGCCCGCTGTTGCCGATGCGGGTGGTGCTCAACCGCAATCGCGGCGGCACGTATCTCGCCTCGCTGCTGGTCTTCGCCGGACTGTTCGCGATGTTCCTGTTCCTGAGTTACTACTTCCAGTACAACCTGGGTTACAGCGCACTCAAGTCCGGCATCGCATTCCTGCCGTTCAGCGGCGGCATCATCGTCACCTCGGGCGTGGTGTCGGCCCTGCTACCACGCACCGGACCCAAGCCACTCATGCTCATCGGGCTCGCTATGGCGACGATCGGTCTGGCCAGCTACACCTCCATCTCTGACACCAGCAGCTGGGTCACCCACGTTCTGCCTGGAGAGTTGCTGATGAGCATCGGCCTGGCGCTGGTGTTGGTACCGCTCTCGAGCCTCGCGCTCACCGGGGTGAATGACGACGACGCGGGAGTCGCAAGCGCGGTGCTCAACTCGACCCAGCAGATCGGCGGGTCCCTGGGCACGGCGCTGTTGAACACGTTCTATGCGAGTGCGGTCTCGTCCTATGTCGTGGCCCATCACGTCTCACCGTCCGCGTTCAATCCGCTCGCCGCGATCCACGGCTATCACGTCGCGTTCTGGATCGGGGTCGGGCTGATCGCCGCGGCGTTCGTGGCCATTCTGGTCCTGGTCAATGCCGGCAAGGACGACATCAGCACGCAGCCCGGCGTACCGGCCGGCTCCTAAGCCACGAGAGAGGCATGGTGGTAGTGGCCCGTCGAATCATCAGTACTTGCTGAAGCAAGTATCGTCGTCGTTCATGGCGCAGGTGGCACCGTTGACGCAGACAGAGGAAGTCTTGTTCCGGTCGCTGATGCGACTGGTAGTCACGTTGCCGCGCGCGCTGGGCGACGACCTAGTTCGTACTCGCGGCATGACTGCGGGTGAATACACCGCGCTGATGCATCTGTCCGAGGCCCCCAACAGAGAAATGCGCATCACCGATCTTGCGTCAGCAACAGCGCTGTCCGTGAGCCGAATGTCGCGGCTTCTCGACGAGCTGCAGTCACGAAAGCTGATCGTGAAGCGGCGTAGCGAGTCGGACGGGCGCGGGAATATCGCGTGCCTGACGCGGCAAGGGCTCTCGAGGTTGAAGGCCGCGTATCCGGACCATCTCGCGAGTGTTCGCCGGCTGGTCATCGACCACATCGATGGAGCCGACTTCGAACGCCTCGCTCGAGTGCTCGAAGCCATCGCCTTCAGCGTCGACGAGGCAGAGAAGCGGCCGGCATGACGAACGACGCGTCCCAGATCGAGGCGGCGGGTTCGTTCGCGCTCGGTTCGTGGCAGGTGAACAGGCTCGGATACGGAGCCATGCAGCTGGCCGGCGACAACGTATTTGGTCCCCCGCGGGAGCGCGACGAAGCGATGCGCGTGTTGCGCGCCGCGGTCGACGCCGGGATCAACCACATCGACACCGCGCAGTACTACGGGCCTGGCGTCGTGAACGAGCTCATCCGTGATGCACTGCATCCGTACCCGAGTGATCTCGCGATCGTGAGTAAGGTCGCCGCCCGACGGGACGACAACGGTGCTGTCTTGCCCTACGACGAGCCGGACCAGCTCCGCGCGGGCATTGAGGACAACCTCGCGACACTCGGCGCTGACCGCCTGGCTGCAGTGAATCTGCGGCTCATGGACGGATCCGCACCGGGCGCGCGGTTCGATGCGCAGTTGGCCGCACTCGTCCAGGCTCGCGAGGAAGGCCTGATCGACGGCGTCGGCCTGAGCAACATCTCCAAGGAACATCTGGTCAGGGCAGCAACCCAGACCAACATCGTCTGCGTGCAGAACCTCTTCAACCTCGTCGATCAACGCTCGCGTGACGTGCTCGACGAATGCACGACGCGGGGCGTCGCGTTCGTGCCGTACTGCCCGCTCGGCTGGCCGCGCGGCGTCCAGAATGCGATGCTCACCGACCCCATCCTCGCCGAGCTGAGCGCGCGGCTACG
>JAODNL010000422.1 GCA_025465405.1 Pseudonocardiales bacterium
CCAGGGCAGCGACGTGGTCGCCGTCGACGCACAGCACCAACTGGTCTACGACACGGCGACGATGAGCAAGGCCACCGACGCGGCCGCCCTGCTCAGCGCCGGGGCATTGAAGACGACTGTGGACAACACCGCGACCCAGAAGGCCGCCACCGGTCAGGCCGGCACTGCCCGGATCACCGACTTGCAGGGCCAGCCGGTCATCGGCGGCTACGACGCAGTCAACGACCTGCACTGGACCATCATCGCCCAGGACCACACCAGCACCGTGCTCGCGCCGGTCAACCGCCAACGCCACCGGGCCATCCTCATCCTCACGCTCAGCGCCCTGCTCGCGATCTGTGCGGCCATGGCGATCGGAGCCTGGGAGGCGCGGAAGCTGCGCGGCCTGGCCGACGAGACGGCCAGCGCCGGCGTGGACGTGAATTCGGCGGCGGCGGAGTTGTCGGCGTCCTCGGACGAGTTGGCGGCAACGACGACCCAGCAGAGCGCCGCGGTCACCCAGGCCACCGCCACCACCGAAGAACTGGCCCGCGCCTCAGCCGCGATCGCCGACACCGTCGACGAAGTCGCCCGCCAGACCGCCGAAACCCGCGACAACCTCGAACAAGCCGAAGCCGACATCACCGTGTCCAGCCAACGCACCCTCGCCCTGGCCGACCGGGTCAACGACATCGACGCACTGCGAGTGCTCATCAACGACATCGCCGACCAGACCAACCTCCTCGCCCTCAACGCCGCCATCGAAGCCGCCCGCGCCGGAGAAAACGGCCTCGGCTTCGCCGTCGTCGCCGAAGAAGTCCGCCGCCTTGCCGAACGCTCCAAAACCTCCGCCGGCGACATCGCCACCATCGTCACCGCCGTGCAGACCGAGACCAACGCCACCGTCATGGCCATGGAAAAAGGCGCCAAACAAATGCAACAAAGCCTCAGCCTGCTCGACGCCGTCACCGACGCCGCCGGCCAGGTCCGGCTCACCACCCAGCAACAACGCAGCGCCAACAGCCAGGTCGTGGAAACCATGGAACAACTCACCGACGCCAGCCGACAAGTCTCGGCCACCGCCCAACAAATCGCCGCCGCCGCCGGCAACCTCGCCGACCTCGCCGGCAACCTCGAAACCACCGCCGCCACCGCCGGCCGCGGGTAGTTGCCGTGAATACCGTCCTGCTGCCGCTCGGTGATGACCTCTACGCGGTACCGGTGGAGTGGGTCCGCGAGGTGATCACCGCTCCACCGATCACCCGCCTGCTGACCGCACCCGCGAGTGTGCTCGGTTTGTTCAACCTCCGTGGCGAGATCGTTCCGCTGCTGGACGCGGCCGTGCTGCTGGGCGTGGGTGAAACGAAGGCGATCGCCTTCTGCATCGTCCTCAACTCCGAGCGGGGCCCGGCGGCCCTGGCTACGACAGGGCTTCCGCACCGCGGCTCGCTGGAGGACTCGAGCGGCCCGTCCGAGCTGCCGGGCACCACCGGCGTGTACAACGTCGGCGGCCGGGCCGTCGTCCTCCTGGACGTTGAGTCGCTCCTTGCCGCCGATCGGCTGGGCGGGGCGGATCAGCACGGTCAATCCGTCTCCGCCTCGGTGCCCAAGTGACCGCGCTCACCGAGGTGCGGGTTCGCGCGCTGTTCGCCCAGGAGGCCGAGGTTCGGCTGGCCGAATTGAGCCGGTTGCTACTCCAGCTCGAGCAGACCGGGGGTGACGAGGCCCTGATTCGGTCCATCTTCCGAGAGGTGCACACCCTCAAGGGCTCCTCGGCGGTCGCCGGCCTCGACCAGGTGAGCGGTTTGGCCCACGAGCTGGAGGAACTCGTCGACGACCTTCGCAACGGGCGGCAGTCGGTCACCCCGGCCGTCATCGACACGCTCCTTGGCGGTGCCGATCGCCTCCGTGAGGTCGTATCGGACAGCCTGCGAAACGACAGCCCCGCACAGCCAACCATCGATCAGCAGCGGCCCGCGGCCGAGCTCGCTTCAAGCATCGCCGGGCCGGCCGCCTCCGCCGGCACGCATACCGCCGCGGCCGGCGGCGTGATCATGGTGCCGACCGAACGGCTGGAAGAGCTGATTCGCTTGGTCGGCGAATCGGCATCGGCACACCTGCGCGTCGGTCGCATGCTCACGGACCGGTTCAAGCTGGACCCGGCAACGTGCAGCGAATTCACCGACCTTTCACGCTCTCTGAATGACTTGCAGGACCGGGCGATGCGCACCCAGATGGTTCCGGTGTCGACGGTGACCGACCAGCTGCATCGGACCGTCCGTGACGTGGCGCGGGTGCAGGGAAAGGACGTGCGGTGGGAAGCACGCGGCATCGACACCGAACTCGACCGCGGTGTGCTGCATCGGCTGGCGGACTCTCTGCTGCACCTCGTGCGCAACGCGGTTGACCACGGGCTCGAATCAGGCGCCGAGCGAGAGCTCGCGGGCAAGCCGACGCAGGGCACCGTCCGGTTGCATGCCATGCAATTGGGCTCCGAAGTGATCATCGCCGTCACCGACGACGGCCGCGGCATCGACCTGGCGCGAGTCAGCCAGCAGGCGGCCCGTCGCGGGATCGAAACTGACGGCCTGAGCGAGGAGGAACTACTCGAGCTCACCTTCCAGCCGGGGCTGTCCACCGCCGACTTCGTCACCGACGTGTCCGGGCGGGGCGTCGGGCTCGATGTCGTCCGGGCGATGGTGGAGGCCGCGCACGGCAGAGTCGAAGTGCGGTCCCAACCCGGGGGCGGAACTGAGTTCCGGATCATCGTGCCGATCACGATGGCGGTTCTGCGCTGCTTGCTCGTCGAGGCGGGCGGTCAGCGCTTCGCGCTGCCGTTCCACCGCGTGCTGCTGTCCCAGCCCAATCAGCCGAGCAGCATGAGCCACGCCGAGGGACGCCCGGTCGTTTGGGCCGATGGCCAGCCGGTTCCCGTCCAAACGCTGGCCGACGCGCTGGCGATGCCGGCCGCCGAGCCGTGTACCGGGCCGATCGTGGTGCTGGCCGACACCGCCCGGCGACATGCCTTCCAGGTCGATCGGCTCGTCGGCCAGCGTGACGTGGTGCTCAAGGGAATCAGCCCGCTGCTGCCTCACGTGCCGGTCGTCGCCGGCGCCAGCATCGAACCGGACGGCTCCGTGCTGCTCGTGCTCGACCCGCCTGGCCTGATCCACCGGGCGAGGCAGGCCGGCCGGGCTGTGGTTCTGCCCAAGCCTCGACCCGACGTTGTCCCGCGGCGGATCCTCGTCGTCGATGACGCGCTCACCATCCGCGAACTGCAGCGGAGCATCCTGCAACGGGCCGGCTACGTCGTCGACGTTGCTGTCGACGGCCGGCAGGCCCTCGCCAAGCTTGCCGAGGCGCCGGCTGATTTGATCCTGACCGACATCGAGATGCCGAACATGGATGGCTTCGAGCTCACCGAAGCAGTCCGCAGCCAGCCGGCATTGAGCACCATCCCGATCCTGATCCTCACGTCCCGGTCCAACGAGCCGGACCGGCAGCGCGGCCTGGACGTCGGCGCAGACGGCTACATCGTCAAGAGCGGCTTCGACGAAGC
>JAODNL010000553.1 GCA_025465405.1 Pseudonocardiales bacterium
GATGCCCGCGACTACGGCACCGGGGCTCAGATACTCGTCGACCTCGGGATCCACTCGATGCGGCTGCTCACCAACAACCCGGCGAAGCGCGCCGGGCTCGAGGGATACGGCCTGCACGTCACCGGCCGCGAGCCGCTGCCGGTGCACGCCAACCCTGAGAACATCCGCTACCTCGAGACCAAGCGGGACCGGATGGGACACGACCTCGACCTCGAAGCGAGCAGCGAGGCGTGAGCGGTCATGGCGCACCGGACCTCGTCGCGGTGGAGGGCGCGGCGCAACTTCGGGTGGCCGTGGTGGCCAGCCAGTGGCATGCCACGGTGATGGGCGGCCTGCTCGACGGCGCGCGCCGGGCACTGCGCGACGCGAAGGTCACCGACGTCATCGAGCTGCGCGTGCCGGGCACGTTCGAGCTGCCGGTCGCCGCTGCGCGCCTGGCCGGAGCGGGCGTCGACGCGATGGTCGCGCTGGGCGTGGTCATCCGCGGCGGCACGCCGCACTTCGACTATGTCTGCCAGGCCGCGACGACCGGGCTCACCCTGGTGGCTCAGCGCACCGGCGTTCCCTTCGGCTTCGGCGTGATCACCAGCGACACCGATGAGCAGCCGATCGACCGCGCCGGGCTGCCTGGTTCCCGGGAGGACAAGGGCTACGAGGCGACCGCGTCGGCACTCGCGACCGCCGTGACGCTGACGCCGTACTCGCGCTGATTGAACGCGCCACCGCCGTCCCGTCCGGCTAAGGTCGGCTGGATCGGTTTCGCTGAAAGGTGACCTCGTATGGGCGGTTACAGCACTGTGGTCGTGGGCACGGACGGCTCCGAGACCTCGTTCCGCGCGGTCGATCGCGCGGCCGCGCTGGCCCGCGACGCCGCGGCGACGCTCGTGATCGCGTGTGCCTACGTCCCGTCGCACGACCGGGACATCGCTCAGGCCCAGGACGTGCTGGGTCCGGATGCCGCGTACCAGGTTGTCGGATCGGCGCCGGCGGAGGACACCGTCAGCCGAGCCCGCGATCGGGCCTTGAAGGCCGGCGCCAGCAAGGTGGACACCGTGGTCGTGCAGGGCAAGCCCGGAGACACGCTGCGGCAGGTCGTCCGCGACCGCAACGCCGATCTGCTCGTCGTGGGCAACCGCGGCCTGAACACCCTCGCCGGCCGCATCGTCGGGTCGGTCCCGCTGGACGTCGCACGGCACACGCCGATCGACGTGCTGATCGTGCACACCACCTGACCGGTGCGGTGACCGGGACGGATCGGGCGCGGACCGCGTCCGACGACGCCGGCAGCGACCTTGATGTCGCGGCCGTGTTCGAGCGCATCGAGCAGATCATGCTCGGTGGGCCGCGCCGGTACACGCCGGATCAGGTGGCTCAGGCGGCCGGAACGCCACGCGTCGAGGCCCAACGCCTGTGGCGGGCGCTCGGCTTTCCTACGGTTGACGACGACGATGTCGTGTTCACCGACGCCGACGTCGAGGCGCTGCGGCTGGTTGAGGTACTGATCGACAACGGCCTGGCCGACGACGAGCTGCGCACCGCGATGACCCGGATGATGGGGCAGACATTCGCGCGGCTGGCGTCGTGGCAGGGCCAGCTACTGCTCGAGATCATCGCGAAGCGGCCCGACTTGCTCGAGTCGGAGGACCGGATCGCCGAGACCGTCGAGCAGCTGACGCCGGTGATGGAACGGTTGCAGTCGCTCGTCTGGCGCCGGCAGCTGGCCGCGTATCTTTCGCGCGTCGCCTCGCATGCCGCGTCGGAGGTGACGGTGCCCGGCGTCGCCCCGGTCGCCGTCGGCTTCGCGGACCTGTCCGGATTCACCGCGCTGACCCGAAAAGCCACCGAGAGCGAGTTGCGTGAGTTGCTCGACGCGTTCGAGTCGGCCACCACCGACGTCGTCGGCTCGCACGGAGGTCGGATCATCAAGACGATCGGCGACGAGGTGCTGTTCGTGGCCGACGACCCGGTGACCGGGGCGGAGATCGCGCTGGACCTGATCGAGACCGCCGCGCGGGACGAGCGCCTTCCCGACCTGCGGGTGGGCCTTGCGGCCGGGCCGGTCGTCAGCCGGCTCGGCGACGTCTACGGCTCGACGGTCAACATCGCGAGCCGGTTGACGTCGATCTGCCGCCCGGGCTGGATCCTGGTGGACCGGGTGATGGCCGAGTCACTTCGTCACGATCCGCGGTACTCGCTCAAGCCCCGGCGCGCGGAGTCCGTCCGCGGGTACCACCACCTTCGGCAGTGGCGGTTGCGCCGTGCCGGCGACGCCCGGCGGTCGCGGGGCGGCTGACCTGTGCGCCCGGCAACGCGAATGCACCGCGCCGGTAGGCTTTCCTGGCGATGAAGACCTTCGACCAGCTGTTCGCCGAGCTCACCGAGCGGCAGCGTTCGCGGCCGCCCGGATCGGGCACCGTCGCGGCGCTCGACGCCGGCGTTCACGCACAGGGCAAGAAGGTGGTCGAAGAGGCCGCCGAGGTATGGATGGCCGCCGAGCACGAGTCCGTCGAGCGCACAGCTGAGGAGATCAGCCAGCTGCTCTACCGTGTCCAGGTGATCATGCTGGGCAAGGGTGTCGGGCTCGACGACGTCTACCGACATCTGTAGGCACCGCCGCCTCCTATCCACGCCTGCAGACAGGTTGACCCATGCTCCGAATCGCCGTTCCCAACAAGGGTTCGCTGGCCGATCCCGCCAGCCAGATGCTGACCGAAGCCGGCTATCGCCAGCGCAGCGACAGCCGCGAACTCGTCCTGCTCGACACCGAGAACGACACGGAATTCTTCTTCCTCCGCCCCAGGGACATCGCGGTGTACGTCGGCTCCGGTCGGCTCGACGTGGGTATCACCGGTGAGGACCTCCTGCTCGACTCGGGCGCGCACGCCGAGGCGATCCTTCCCCTCGGTTTCGCCGGATCGACATTCCGATTCGCCGCCCGGCCCGGCGCGGCGACCACCGTCAGGGACCTGGCCGGAAAGCGCATCGCCACTGCGTATCCCGGCGTCCTCACCGCCTATC
>JAODNL010000035.1 GCA_025465405.1 Pseudonocardiales bacterium
TCCCCTGCTCGATCACGCGATCGCGGCACAGCCGCGGGTGGCCGCCGAGAAAGCCGCCAGCGACGCCGCCCGGGCACGCGTGGACGACGCGATGCGGGACCTGCAGCGCGTCCGCGACCAACTCGCCGCCACCGAGCAGGCCGTCGCGCGGACAGGTGAGCGGATCGCCGACAAGCTCCGCGCCGCATGGGACGAGCAACGTGCCGACGCGCAGGCCGCCGCCCGCCGCATCCAGGACGGCGCCGCACGATTCGGCCGCGGCCGCAGCGAGATCACCGCCGCAGCCGCCCGACTCGAGCAGTGGGCCGACACCTGGCAGCCGATCCTCGGCGATCTCCGCCAGCACCGGAGTGGACTCGTCGGCTTCGCCGCCCAGCATCCCGGCAACGACCACGTCGCCGACCCGTTGCGCGACCACGCGCAGCAGCAAGCCGAGGCCGCGCATCCCGAGCTCACCGACCACGTCGACGAAGTCACCCGAGCGCAGCAGCGGTCCCGCGCCGCGCACGAGGCGCACCGCGGCCTCGATCGGCAGCAGGCCGAACACGCTCAGCGCGACGACCACCTCGCCAACCCCGAGAAGATCGAGCGGATGCGCGAACTCGTCGACGCCAGCGAGCAACAACTCGCCAGCTCCGAGCAACGCCTCACCGCCCTGCGCACCGAGCCTGCGGTGACCAGCCACCCGGACGCTGGCGCCTGGCTCGCCGTCGAGCTCACCGCCTGGCGCCTGGACCGCGCCCGCCGCGAAGCGGACGATCGAGCCAGGCAGGCCGCTCGACACGCGCATCTCGACACGATCCGTCAGCACCAGCCGTGGCAATTCGCCCAGCACGAGCACGGCCCGAGCATCGACCGATAAGCCCCGCCGCGCGCACGAGTCGGCACCGCCGTGTCGCACGTCGGAGGTGTGCACAGCAAACCACGACCAGCACCCGCCACCATCTGCGGCAGTTGCACCACGCGCGCCATCTCCCTTGTGCGGCCCACCACGGTCACAAGACGGCAACGGTGCGTCGGCAATGCGCGCGAACGGCTTCGTCGGAGCACCTGGGTCACTGAGAGGACAAGCATGACCGGCGACCACAATTCAAGATCAACTGTCGAATCCCCGACACAAACCCATCTGTACGACGAGCGCAACACGCATCGCCCACGACGAAGAAAGGCAAACCATGGACGACCAACTGCTCACGATCACCGAGGTCGCCGCACTGCTGCGCGTCCCGGTCGCCACGTTGCGCTACTGGCGCCACCTCGGCGCCGGACCGCGCGGCTTCCGCCTCGGGCGTCGCGTGGTGTATCGCCACAGCGACGTGACCGACTGGATCAACCTCCAGCACGAGCGCGACGCCCGCGGCGAGTCGGCATGAACGCCGAGCAGATTCTGTTTGACAGAACTAATATTGTTGGACAGTATTGATGGTGATCCGGTTTACCCAGGCCGCGCGGCGACATCGGATCGGACGGGCCTCCGCGCGGCACGTCATGGCGAGCACGATCCCGATCGAGGTGACGACAGATCATGGAGACGCGGCGTGGCTCTACGTCGGGCTCGACGAGCGCGGCCGTGAACTCGAGATCATCGCCGTCGAGATCGAGCCGGACGACGGACCGCCGTACCTGCTCGTCATCCACGTCATGCCGACCAGCCTGAGGAGGTGACCCGATGGCCAAGCGCAGACCACCGAAGATCACGAACGCAACTCCGATCGGTCGCGACGTCGACCTCGACCACGAGGACGTCCGGCTCAAGGACGGCACCCGGTTGACCGAGGATGTGGCACAAGTGATCGTCGAGAAGGTTCGGCGCGGCACCGGCCGACCGTCGCTCTCCGGCCACTCGACACCGTCTCCGCAGATCGCGTTCCGGGTCCCGCAGAGTGTCCGCGACCAAGCAGCCGAGATCGCCGAACGCGAGGGCAAGACGATCTCCCAGCTCGCGCGCGAGGCATTGGAAGCCCGCGTCCGTGCGTCGTAGCCCGAGCGCAAACTGACCTGCAAGCTCACCGAAGAGGAAGCCGCTCGTGTCGAGCATCGAGAAACGCACCACCACCGGACAAGCACGCTGGTACGCCCGGTATCGCGACCCGTCGGGCAAACAGCGGACGAAGAGCTTCGCGCGCAAGGTCGACGCCGAGCGGTACCTCGCCGGGATCGAGACCGCCAAGCTGTCGGGCAGCTACATCGACCCGAGGCGCGCCGCGGTCACGGTCGGTGCGTTCGCCGAGCAGTGGCAGGCCGCGCAGGCGCATCTCAAGGCGAGCACCCGCGATCGGTACGCCGGTCTGCTCCGGACGCACGTCGAGCCGCGCTGGGCTTCGGTGCGCTTGTCGGACGTCAACCACGCCGCGGTGCAGGCCTGGGTCAGCGAACTGGCTGACCAGCATTCGCCGTCCGTCGCGATCAAGGCGCACCGCGTCCTCTCGCTCGTCCTCGCGCTCGCGGTTCGCGACGGCCGCCTCGTCCGCAATCCGGCCGAGGGCATCGGGCTGCCTCGCGAGACACCAAAGGATCGCCGTTACCTCACGCACCAGCAGGTGCACGCGCTCGCGGAAGCCGCGGGCGACCACGGACTCGTCATCGTCTTCCTTGCCTACACAGGACTCCGATTCGGCGAGATGGCCGCACTGCGTGTGAGTCGACTCGATCTGCTGCGACGCCAGGTCGAGGTCGTCGAGTCGGTCACGGCGGTAAAAGGGGCACTGGTGTGGGGCACACCGAAGGGCCACTCGCGACGCTGGGTGGGCATCCCGCGCTTCGTCGCCGAGGCGCTCGCGCAACACATCGACGGCAAGTCGCCGAACGAACTCGTGTTCACAACCGATGCCGGCGCCGTGCTGCGTGCGTCCAACTTCCGACGCGACGTCTGGGACCACGCAGTCAAGGCCGCGGATCTCGATGGCGTGGTGCCGCACGGCCTTCGGCACACCGCTGCATCGTTGGCGATCGCCGCCGGCGCGGACGTCAAAGTCGTGCAGCAGATGCTCGGCCACAAGTCGGCCACGATGACCCTCGACCTGTACGGGCACCTATTCGAAAATCGCCTCGACGAGGTCGCCGATCGGCTCGATTCAGCCGCGCGGGCTTCAACTGATGTGTACAGATTGTGTACTCAGGCCGAAATTGTCGATCTTGACCAACGGCGCCGAGACGCTAGAGGCCCGTAGATACGGGGCTTTCAGCGGTGCCCCCGGCAGGATTCGAACCTGCGACGCCCGGCTTAGGAGTCCGGCGCTCTATCCCCTGAGCTACGAGGGCGGGGGGTGGTGCAGTCCGATATTACGGCCCCGCAGGACCGTGATCCGCCGGAGAGGCGGCTTGGTTCGCGACCTTTCGTGCCGATCTGAATGATGTGAAACCAACTCTCGACGGAACCCCGCCGCGTCGCTGGCTGGTCGCTTTCGCCGGCATCGCGGTCGCGTTCGCAGCAGTCGGCACCGCCTACGCCGACTCTCCGCACGCTGAGTCCGGACAGCCGGCCCACCATCGGGTCCCGCCCGCGAACGGCGCCCAGATCGGTCACGATCCGACTCTGAAACCAGGTCGGGAGATCGAGTTGGCCGTCCCCGGCTTTGCCGCCGGCGCTCCGGTGCAGTTGCGCATCGCCTGCATGCCACCTCTACCGGGCAAGCCGAAGGCAGGGCGCGACGGTGTTCTGCACTTGACGTTCCGCGTTCCGTCGACGCTGCCGGACGGGCACTACGTCCTGACCTTCGTCGGCCCGGGCCGGGCGACAGGACGGCCGGCCGCTGGCGGATCTGTGATCGCGACCGTGCCGGCCGTCGCGTTCTTCCCCGTCGAAGTCGACGACAGCGGGCCGCACGTGTCGCAGGACGGCGAACCGAAGTGCCCCTGAGCCGAA
>JAODNL010000592.1 GCA_025465405.1 Pseudonocardiales bacterium
TCGGCCGTTGACGCCCACCGGCAGGGGGTGCGCGTCCTGCACCAGGATCTCGGGCTGGTGGACGAGCTCAGCGTCGTCGACAACCTCGCCCTCGGCCATCACTACGCAGGGCGGTACTGGGTCTCGACCCGGGCCGAGCGACGAGCGGCCGCCGCGCTGCTCGCGGAGTACGGCGTCGCGGTCGACCCGCAGCGAAGCGTCGGTTCGCTCAGCCCCACCCAAAAGACCATGGTGGCGATCGTCCGCGCGCTGCGCGACGGGCGGGCCCGCGACGGCGTCCTGGTGCTGGATGAGCCCACGGCGTCCCTGCCGGAGCGCGAGACCGAACAGCTCTTCAGTCTCGTCCAGGCCGTCGCGGCGCGCGGCGGCTCGGTGCTGTACGTGACGCACCGGCTCCACGAGGTGTTTCGCATCGCCGACCGCGCCACGATCCTGCGGGACGGGCGGCACGTCGCCACCGAAGAGGTGAGCAAGCTCGGCCACGACCGGCTCATCGAACTCATCGTCGGGCAGCGGGTCGAGGCGCTCTACCCGGAACTGCCGCGGACGGACAGCAGCGACGTCGCCCTGGAGATGCGGAACCTGTCGGGCGCCGGGTTGCACGACGTCTCGCTTCGGGTCGGGCGTGGCGAGGTCGTCGGCGTCACCGGCCTGGCCGGATCGGGACTGGAACACGTCCTGCCGTTGGCTTTCGGGGCGCTGCCACGCTCGGGCGGCGATGTGCTGTTGGCGGGCCAGCCGCTCCCGGCGGGATCACCGCGGACGTCCATCGCGCGCGGCCTCGCGTTCGCCCCGTCCGACCGTCATGCCCTCTCCGCGATCCCGGCCTGGACTCTCGCCGAGAACATCACGCTACCCAAGATCCACACCAGCCCCCGGGTCGGGTGGCTCAGCCCGCGAAGCGAGCGGACTGAGAGTGGCCGCTGGCTGCGTGCGCTCCAGGTCACACCCGGCGACCCGGCGGCGCTGTTCTCAGCTCTCAGTGGGGGAAACCAACAGAAGGCGGTGATCGCCCGCTGGTTGCGCTGCCAGCCGAACGTGCTCATGGTTCAGGAGCCCACCGCCGGCGTGGACGTCGGTGCGCGGGCTCGCATCTACTCGACGATCTCGCAGATCGCGGCCTCCGGCACCGGAGTGCTGATCTCCTCGACCGACATCGGTGAGGTGTGCGGGCTGTGCAGTCGGGTGCTGATCGTCGCCCGCGGGCGCCTCGTGGACGAGCTCACCGGCGACCGCGTCACCGAGGACGGCGTGCTACGCGAAGTGCTTCGCGTCCGCCCCACCGCCGCCGCCGCCGAACCGGCGACCGACCCACCTACCGATCGGGGTGTGCCCGTCCATGCCTGACACCTATACGCCCGAGTCAACCCTGACACCGGCTCCGACCGCCGCCGCGCTCCGTTCGCGACAGGTCACCCTGGGTCGCCTCGTGCACGGAAACAGCAGCCGCTTGAGCGGGCTCTTCCTCTGGGGGGCGATCGTCTTGCTGTTCGCCCTGTGGACTCCGGGCACGTTCCTGACCGGCCACACGGTGAAATCGATCGCCGGCGGCCAGAGCATCACGTCGATCGTCGCAATCGCCGTGCTCTTCCCGCTTGCGGCCGGGCAACTGGATCTGTCCGTCGCCCAGAACCTCGGGTTCAGCGCGGTGTTCGTCGGCTGGCTGATGTTCGAGAAGGGTGTCGCCCCGGTGCCCGCGATCCTCGTGACGCTCGCCATCGGCACCGCCGTCGGCCTGGTGAACGGCTTGCTGGTCGCGCGGATCGGCGTGCCGAGCATCATCACGACCTTGGGTATGAGTTCCCTTCTGCTCGCCGGAGCGGAATGGCTGACCAAGGGCGGCTACTTCGGCCCGTTCCCCAGCTCCTTCACCCATCTGACCTCGGGTGCCCCCGTGGGTTTGCCGAGCGTTGCGTTCTACCTACTGGGGCTCGCGGTCATCGCATGGATCTTCCTCGAACACACCGCGCCCGGCCGGCGGGTCTTCGCCGTCGGGGCCAACTCTGAAGCGGCCCGGCTCGCCGGCGTCTCCACCAAGCGTCTCGTCGTGGTCAGCTTCACGCTGTCCGGTGCCGGGTCGGCCATCGCGGGAATCCTGCTCGCCTCGTCGGTGAACTCGACCAACCAGACCCTCGGCCCGTCCTACCTACTGCCGGCGTACGCCGGGGCGTTCCTGGGCGCGACCCAGATCCACCGCGGCCGGTTCAACGTCTGGGGGACGCTGCTCGCAATCTTCCTGCTCGGAACCGGCGTGCAGGGACTTCAGCTCGTCGGCGCCCAGCTGTGGGTAACCGACGTCTTCAACGGCGCTGCGCTCATCGGCGCCGTAAGCGTCGCGGTGACCGTCGAACGTCGCCGTCGCCGTGCCTCTCTACAACATCCGGACCCGAGTTAGTTAGGCGACGAACATGCCATTCGCACCGGGTGAGACGACCGCGCAGCAGCGCGACGCCTTCGCCGACTTCGACCACAACGACCCCGCCGTCTCCGCCGAGCAGTTCCGGGCTCGGCACGACGAGATGCGGGAGACCTGCCCCGTCGCGCACAGCAGTCAGTACGGCGGCTTCGACGTTCTCACCCGGTACGACGATGTCCGCGCCGTGCTGTCGGCGCCCGCTCTGTTCTCGTCCGCCGACGGTGTCTTCATCCCACCGAGCGGCTTCCCCCGGGTAGCGGCGATGGAGTTCGACGACCCGAAGCACACGATGTGGCGCCGGCTCATGGGTCCACCGTTGACCATCCGCGCGGTGCGCGAGTTCGAGCCGACAATCCTGGAGATCATCGACTCCCTGATCGACTCGTTCGTCGCGGACGGGTCGGCCGACCTAGTTCGCGACATCGCCGAGCCGCTCCCGTCGCTCGTGGTCGGGCGCGTGGTCGGCCTCGGGCACGACGAGAGCCTGGCCGGGCGGGACATCGCGTCCCGCGTCTTCGCAGCGATCGGCAGTGCCGAGTTCACCGAGCGGCTGGACCGGTTTCAGGAGTTCGTGGACGAGCAGCTCGATGAGCGCCGCCGGCACCCGAAGGACGACTTCCTCACGCAAATCGCTTCGGGGGCGGTCGACGGCGTGCCGATCAACTCGGCCGGCGCGGCGAGCCTCATGGTCTCCTACATCGTCGGCGGCCATCACTCGACCGGGTCCGGCATAGCGGGCCTGCTGCGCGACGTGCTGACCGACGACCTGGTCCGGCAAGCGGTAACCTCCGACCCTGCTGCGTTGTCCCGTGCGGTTGACGAGAGCCTGCGGCTGAACACCCCGTTGCAGTACTTCGCGCGCTCGGTGGTCGAGGACACCGCGGTCGGCGGCGAGTCGATCGGCAAGGGCGGCAGGGTCCTGGTCGACCTGGCCGCCGCGAACCGGGATCCGCGCCAGTTCGAGCACCCAGAGCGGTTCGACCTCGGCCGGCGGCGCAACCCGCACGTCGCGTTCGGTGCCGGCGCCCACGTCTGCCTCGGTCAGCACTTGGCCCGGGCAGAGATGCGCCTGGTGGTCGGCCGCCTGCTCGAACGACTGCCCGACCTGCGACTGGTCGGGGACGCGCCGGAGGCCGTGGTGGCCGGCAAGCTGGTGACGACGAGGGCGCTCCCGGTCGAGTTCACGCCGGGATCCTGATGCGGTTCGCCTCAGCGGCGCTTGCGTGAGCGACTGGCGATAACGCGTTCGAGGAAGTCCAGATCCTCGCGCACGAGCGCAAGGGCTCCGTCCACTCCTGACCGGCTGGGCGTGCGCGCCGTCGGCCGGGCGAACATGGCGACCGCGTTGCTGGCCATCGCGGAGATGACCGCGCCGGCGTCGGAATCGCCGTCGGCGCGGTACCACCACGCCACCCAGTTGCACATGCCGAGCAGCGACAGCGCGCCGATGCGTTCATCGCAGGTACGGAACTCACCGGCAAGCACGCCTTCCGCGATAACTGACTTGATCGCGTTCAGGATGTTGCGGCGGGCCATCCGGTGTTCGGTGGCCACCGGCTCCGGTAACGACGCCTCGGAGCGTTCCAACAGCCGGAACTGGTCCGGGCGCTCGATGCGGTCGCGGACGATGTCCTCGGTGATCCGTCGCAGCTTGGTCGTCGCGTCGATGGACGAGTCACGCCGGATCTCCTCCATCCGGTCCGCGGCGCCCGAACTCATCTCGGCGATCAGCCCGGCGAGCAGTTCTTCCTTGCTGCCGAAGTAGTGGTAGACGGCCGGGCGCGTCAGGCCGGCGGCGGCGGCGATGTCGGACAGCGATGTCCCGTCGAATCCCTTCGTCGCGAAAAGGGCGGCGGCCTGCTCCAGGATCGCCGTTCGGGTCGCGCCGGCCTTCAGCGATACGACAGTCCGTTCCGGATCCTGCGCTGGGTCCTGCGCGCCCCTGTCCATGCGCGTCATCGTACGGAAGGCAGGGGCGCTCAAAGGTCGAGCACGAGAGTCGCCGAGCGGGAACGGGACACGCAGACATACATCCGGTCGCCGGCGGACTGTTCGTCGGCGGTGAGGATCGAGTCGCGGTGGTCCGGGACGCCGGCCAGCACTGTGACCTCGCACGTGCCGCACGTGCCCTCCCCGCACGAGGTGGGGATGGCGATGTCGGCGTCCAGCAGCGCGTCGAGCAGCGAACGCCCGGCGGGCACCTCGACATCGATCTCGCTGGCCGCCAGCCGGACGGTGAACGCGGCGTCCACCGCGCCGTGGATTTCCTTGGGAACAAAGTGCTCGGCGCGAAAGGCCAGGCCGTGCCGCGCGGCGGCGTCTTCTGCGGCGGCGATCAGGGATGCCGGACCGCAGCAGTACACGATCGAACCCCGCACTGCGCTCGCCAGGATGGCGTCGACGTCGATCCGTCCCTCTTCACTCGACACCACGGCCTGAGCCGGTCGGCCGGGAACGACCAGCTCCGCGAAGTAGGCCATCCGCCCGCGGGTGCGGCCGGCGTAGTGCAGCTCCCACGTGGATCCGGCGCGCTCGACCTGTCGGATCATGGGGAGCAGTGGCGTGATGCCGATACCGCCGGCGAGAAAGACGTAGGCCGCGTGCTCTTCCAGCGGGAAGTGATTGCGCGGCCCGCGGATGGTCACCACCTTCCCGACCGACAGCTTCTCGTGGATGCGGACTGACCCGCCGCGCCCGTCCACCTCCCTCAGCACGGCGACGCGGTAGCGCCGCCGATCGGCCGGATCTCCGCACAGCGAGTACTGACGGACTGTGCCGGGATCGAGCACGAGGTCGATGTGCGCGCCCGGATCCCAGCGCGGCAGGGTGCCGCCGTCCGCCGCCTCGAACACCAGCTCGACGACTTCGTCGGCGATCACGGTCCGGTGCCGGATCACGACCTCGCGGTCGTTTTCTGTGGCTGGACTCCTCATCGCTATCCCCTCCGGCCTACCTACGTTGGCGTCAATCTGCTAACGTTAGCGTAATCCAGCAAGGTGAAGGAGTTCCGATGGCCCACGTGGGTGTGGTCTACGACAGCAGATATGGGCACACAGCCGCGCTGGCCCGGGCGGTCGGCGAGGGCGCTGCCGGGGTGGACGGCGTGACGGCGCGGCTGTACTTCGCCGATGACGTGGTCGCCGCACCCGATCGGCTGGACGAGTGCGACGCCATGATTTTCGGCTGCCCCACCATGATGG